>NZ_QPND01000030.1:0-29595 GCF_003344565.1 Saliphagus sp. LR7
GGTTGCGCATCAGCGCCCAGACGTAGTGGTCAGTCGCGCCCTCGATTTCCCAGATGTCGTCCCAGCCGTCGTCGTCGACGATCTCGCGGACGTCGGCGTGGGTGTGGGGATCCACGATCGGGAGGTCGGCGATCTCCCCGTAGAGGCTCCGTGCGGCCTCGGTCTCGAGCAGGTAGTCGTCGTCGATAAATCCCATACCGGTACTGTCCGCCTGTCGATCATAAAGCTATGGCTCCGGCGTTCAACACCGCTCAGAAGTAATCCAGTATGGTTGGATAGACGTCTTGACGGATTCGCGCTCCATTCGCTCCCCATCGCGAGCGAATCGTGTGTCCTGGACCGATCCGTGCAGTCAGTTCTAAGTATCGTCGAGAAATAGCCGTTCTATGGGCGGTAAGACGGGTCAATCGCTGGCATCAGTCGAGACAACGTTCATGATCGTTGGACGACTCGCGGAGGAGGGGTGGACGACGCCGACGGAACTCGCCGACGGCCTCGAGATGCCCACGAGCACGGCCCACATCTACCTCAAGACGATGGCGGAGGCGGGGTATCTGGCGACGGCGGACGGCCGGTACCGGCTGAGCCTCCGGTTTCTCTGTCACGGCGCTCACCTGCGCCGCGAGTTCGAGATCTACGAGGTCGCCGGCCCCGAACTCGCTTCGCTCGCGGAGGCGACCGGCGAGGTCGCGAGCCTCGGGATCGAGGAGGGCGGCGAGCGGGTCCTCCTCGACAAGGTCGAGGGGGAGAACGCGGTCTACGACAAGGCGCCGACGGGCGAGTTCACCCGCATGCACTGGACCTCGCTGGGGAAGGCGATCCTCGCCCACCTCCCCGAGGAGCGCGTCCACGGAATCGTCGACGACCACGGCCTGCCGGAGGCGACCGAGCGGACGATCACCGACCGCGAGGAACTGTTCGCCGAGCTCGAGTCGATCCGGGAGAGCGGCTACGCGATCGAGGACGAGGAGCGCCGGGAGAACATCCGGGCAGTCGCCGTCCCGATCTTCACCGACGGCGCGGTCGCCGGCTCGATCTCGGTCTCGCGCTCATCTCGAGGTTTTCCGACACCCGGATCGGAGCCGAGCTAGTTGCCGCCCTCGAGGACCGCACAAGCGTAATTGAACACCGGCTTCGCCTTCTAATTTGCCGCCAAGTGAACTTGATGATAGATCGAGACGAGACTTATCAGGAGTTCATCCCATTAGTGCCAGTCACTCGAGCTAACCAGTATCCTTGGATTTCAGATGATTATTATATTCTTCAAAGAGAAAAGTATTTTGTCTAGGTAGGAGAAGAACCGGTATGGAAGTCGAATCCGTGAGAGCGATTCCGCTAGAGCACTCACTAAGTCCTGGTAGCGCTTTCGGTGGGACCCGCGGCGTAACGGAGACACGAACCGCGACACTAATTAAGCTCGTTTCAGATGATGGAACAGTAGGATGGGGAGAAGCGTTCGCACCGCCGCGAACGGTGGCACAACTGATAGACGAAGAGTTTGCTAAGGCTGTCATCGGATTGACTCCGTGGGATGCCGAATCTCTCGCTGATGACGTGTACACCGGAACGATCGGTGGGTACCATTTCGGACGGGGTCCGTTTGTCCAGTCTGCCCTCACGGGAATCGAAGTTGCGCTCTGGGATCTCCGAGGAAAGCTCTTAGGGAAACCAATTCACGAACTCCTTGGTGGTCGATCGAGATCATCTGTCACACCGTACGCCTCAACGATGTATATCACCGAGTGGGATCAAGATCCAGCTTCTCCGATGCAGGAGGCTGTCGAGGAGGAATTCACCGCAGCGAAAATCAAAATCGGTCGTTCCGTCGAAGATGATCGTGAACGGGTCCGGATTGCTCGCGAAATACTGGGCGACGACGCTCCGCTCATGGTCGACTACAACGGGAACTACACCGTTTCAGGGGCGCTTGAATCGATCCGGGCTATCAGCGAGTTCGACATCACATGGGTTGAGGAACCCCTCCCTCCAGAAGACACGGAGGGATACCGGGAACTCGGCCAAAAAATCGATGTGTCGTTAGCTGCAGGTGAGGCGCATTTCGGTCGGTTCGAGTTCACAGACCTGATTCGGAGCGGAGCGATCGACGTGGTCCAGCCGAACCTCGGCCGCTGTGGCGGGTTCGCTCAGGCTGAGTACATCGCACAGGTCGCGACGACGAACAATGTTAAAGTACGGCCTCATGTCTGGAACAGCGCAGTCGGCGTTGCAGCGGCACTCCAGTTCACTGCAACGGTACCAGACTATCCTCAACGAGCGGACCTGGCTAATGAACCGACCCTTTTCGAGTTCGATCGCAGTGAAAACCCCCTCCGAGACGAGCTGCTCACGGATCCGCTTGATCCGTCCGGTGGAACGCTATCAGTTCCGACCGAACCGGGGCTTGGTGTCGAAATTGACGAATCAGCCGTAGAACGATTCGCTGTTGGCTATTGATAAGCGGACCGAACGTTGCGAATGTCAATCCATCGCGTTACGCTGGATGGATTCTCTTTCCCCGATATAGGTCGAGATAGCATCGCGATGAAGATGATGGCTTCTGACTTTCGGAGACCAAGAAATAAGTGGGAACTACCCTACTCTACTGCTCACCTGACGGATCGCACATGAGGATGGGCTTTCCGCTTCCATGACACGCCCGTAAAACGGGGGCAAGCTCCTCAGCCCAGACTAACATTGTTGGTCGATACATAGAGACCTTCAGTAGTGAGCACCTCCAATGATGAGAAGAAATTAAGGTGATATCTCAATGACCACATCTGCATGGAGCAGGTGGTCATTCAGGAGATCGAGAACTGCTATGCAGTGAATCTTTCAACCTATATCAGCCGAAAATCCTTCACCAATCTTCTTATTCAGACGTGGTTCAAACGGTATTTAGATTATTGAACGTTGATTGCCGCTAATTTTGAGGGGTCGATCTAACGGCTGTTCCTCTCTAACTATATTGCAAGGCGGATGAATAGCGCCAGTATACCACGAAATTACAACCCTATGGGTGTAATCTCTAAGGGTAGCTGTACCAAGTGGCCGTCAGTAATGCTTGTACTGAAGTTCGATGACGTTTGCCGTGTTCCGCAGTTCGGGTAGTAATTCATCTTGCACTCTATCGTCACTGAATCGATGTTTGGGCCCTGCAATAGAGATGGCTATATTTCTCAGTTGTTCGCCACTCTCGATCGGAATAGAGAGAGCTCGGACCCCGCTCGTTCGCTCCTCATCTTCTAGTGAGTACCCTTGAGAACGAATCGTATCTATTTCTTGGAGAAGTTCCTCAATATCGGTGATTGTGTGTTCAGTTCCTTTGGGTAGGCCCGATTCCTCAACGATAGCGCGGATTTCGTCGTCTGATCGCTGGGATAATAATGCCTTCCCCACTGCTGTCCAATGCATTTCGGTGTATTCACCAGTAGTAGCGTTATCTGCGACAGCATCATGAGGTTCTGAGATATAAAGCAATACTCTCTGCCCATTTTCTTCATACCCGATGGTCCCGATTTCGCCTGTTTTGTGAGATAATTCATCGATCTCTCCTCGAGCTACGTTATATATGTCCATTTCTCGCCGAATATCCCCACCGAGTTCAAGGAATCGCAAACTCAGCCGATAGGTTCCTTTCTCGTTGATGACGTACCCTAAATCCTGAAGCGTCCTTAGATAGATGTATGCTGTGCTTTTCGGGATGTCAAGGTGGTCCGAGAGATCGGTAGCAGTGTATGGCCCCTCGTTTCTGAGTACGTTAATGATTTCAAATGCGCGTTCGACGGCGCTAATTCGATTTTTTGAAGGTGAATCGGGACCATTCCCATTATTATTCATAAGAGGATATTTGTGTGCACACTCTTAATAGTACCTTCTCCAGTTTTGGACAAATAATGTAGTATAATAATATTAGAAGTGAATGGAGTGGGAGAGTCTGTTACGGTCGCCTGAAAGTCAGTTCGTTATCGGTCGCTAACTCAACTAGGCCGAACGCCAATTCGATTCCTTCGCCTTTGTTTGAAAAAGGACGCTCTTGTAGCGTAGATTGTTGGTGGGTTGGAGCACAGTTTTGAATGGTTCTTGCCCCTGTTTTCGATAGATGCGACAGCGAAGTCGAAACGCTCCGAGATACGGTGTAAGGGAACGAGACGTCGTCACGCCATCGGACCTGTGCTACAGGTTCACGCCATGACGCTCGAAGACGAACGTCTTGTGTGGAATTATGACTCGTCGGGGGGCGTGGACGCGCTACCCTTGCCCGCTACGACTTTCAGCTACCGCTGCGAACTGACCAACGATCCTTATCCACGAGCGTGAGTCCATACTCTGAACACGTGGTTCTGCCGCTGCCACAACGGTTTTCAACTGAACGCTTGACTGACTAGCATGCATCGGAGCTTTGAGACGTCAACGACGAGACGGCGGCGTACTCTGGACGGGCATTGGGATTTCGTTGTCGATTCCGACGACGAAGGGATCAATGCTGCATACTACAACTCGTTTCCCGATGACACCGACCAGATTGACGTTCCGGCAGCATGGAACGCCTCAACGAAGTACGACGATCATGAAAGCCCGGTCTGGTACCGCCGCCGGTTCGCGATGCCAGATCCAGGCCTGACTCGAATCGTGTTTCAGGGCGTCTGTCACGACGCGACGGTCTGGCTCGATGGAGAGCGGATTGCAGACCACTACGGTGGGTACACGCCGTTCGAGGAGATTACGGATCTCGCCGCTGGCGAGCACGAACTCGTAGTCAGAGCCGACAATAGCCGGGACGAACGATCGATCCCGCGTCCGGGAACGGACTGGTATCCCTATGGCGGGATTACTCGTGAAGTCATCATCGAATCGGTCCCGAATGTGTTCGTCAACGATCTCGACATTAACTACTCACTTGATGAAGATCATGCTGACGTGACTGCAACTGTCACGGTGCGAAACGAAGGCGATTCGACCGAGGAGTGTGTCGCCGTCGAGATCGGGGATACCCTGACAGAACGGGTCGTCACCCTCGATGAGGGGGTGACAAGCGTTGACCTCGATCTTTCGCTCGCTGTATCGCGGTGGTCGCCCACCGAGCCGACCCTCTACAAAGTCGCCGCTACGACTGGGGAGGGCGACCATCTCGACGAGTACTGCGAGCGGATTGGCTTCCGGACGGTTGAGGTGACCGACACGGATTTAATCGTTAACGGGAACCCGGTTGACCTCCGGGGGGTCAACCGCCACGAGGATCATCCCGAGTGGGGCCACGCTCAGCCGCTCCGTTTGCAGGAACTCGATCTCGACGTCATCGAAGCCGCGGGGCTGAATACGGTCCGCACTTCTCATTATCCGAACCACCCCCGATTTCTCGACTGCTGTGACGAGCGGGGGATCCTCGTAATCGAGGAAATCCCCTACTGGCAGTTCAACGCCGAACGGTTCGGACGCGATGGAGTGCTTGATCGTGGAAAGACGATGCTCACGGAGATGATCGGTCGCGACCGCTCACATCCCTCGATTCTCGCCTGGAGCGTCACGAACGAGTGCGCCAACGACGAAGCAGGGGTAGCCGAAGCGACCGAGGAACTGGTGGATGTCGTGAGAGACTTAGACGACCGACCGGTCACGCTTGCCTCCAATAACTACCATCCTAATGGGGATGGTGACGATCTCTGTCTCAAGCACGTCGATTTCGTCTGTGCGAACGGATATCCTGGCTGGTACAGCGAGGGCAAGTACGCAAACATACTCGCCGGCGTCCGTGAGGACTATCCGGAGAAGCCGATCGTCGTCTCAGAGTTCGGCGCCGGCGCGGTCTATGGCGAACGGACTCGCGACGATCAGAAGTGGAGCGAGGGGTTCCAAGCGGCATTCCTCGAGGACGCGATTGAAACGTTCGAGGACACGGAGTACGTTGCCGGATACACGATCTGGCAGTACTGTGATACCCGGACTGATCCCCGAAAATGGGAAGGCCGGCCGAAAACGAAGAACAACAAGGGAATCGTAGATGAGTATCGCCGTCCAAAGGAGGCCTACCATCGCGTCTCGGAGCTCACTGACGAGTGATACCGGCTCTAATTCTTCCAAAAGGTCGTCATTCAGCGGACTCAATATCAGATCGGCAAGGGTCGGTTTCATCAGCTCCACTGAGGATCGAATTTCCTCATGCTTATCAGAAAATTAATACTCCCTTCTGGGGGCAAGAATTATTATAAACGGGAGGGAACAAATATCTCAGTAATGCATTTGTTCGATTATACTCGAGAGACAACCTCGCTCGACGGTGAATGGGAAGCTATCCCAGATCAGTACAAAGTCTTCGAGGAACATCCCATCGCGAACTCGCTCGCTCTCCCGCAGGCACCGGAGAATGATCTGCTCAACTTCGACGTCGACGATGGATACTCGATTCAGGTACCGTCATGCTTGGGCGAGGTGATGCCTGAATTCGACCACTACGAGGGGTGGATGTGGTACACAAGACGGTTTACTTGGTCGGGACACCGAGACAACGACCGAACATTCCTCAAGTTCAACTCGGTCAACTATGAGGCCACAGTCTGGTTGAACGGCGAATGCCTTGGGGATCACGAAGGTGGCTACACGCCTTTTGTCTTTGAGGTGACCGACTACCTCGATGAGGGGGAGAATCTACTCGTTGCCCGAGCCGACAACGAGCGTCGCGAGGACGGGATTCCTAACGAACAGACCGACTGGTTTAATTTCGGTGGCATTCAGCGTTCAGTCGAACTAATCTCTGTACCGGAGACGTTCATCCGGAACTACAAGATCGAGACAACGGTCTCGAACGACCGAGTCAGTGTTCAAGTCTCCACGTGGATTGATGGCCCCCAGACAGAAGCTCAGATATCGATTCGCTTTCCAGAATTAGACCGTGAGATAGAACTCTCTCCAGTCGGCGACGAACGGTATAGAGCTGAACTGTCTTTGCCGAGAGATGCCGTTACGCTCTGGTGTCCGACATCACCCCGACTGTACAAGATCGAACTCGAGTGCGGGTTAGACGTGATCGAGGACCGGATCGGACTTCGTGACATCGCAATCCGCGACGGGGAGATACATCTCAACGGGGAGTCCCTCTGGCTGCGAGGTGTGTCGCTCCACGAAGAAGCTGCTGGGAAGGGACGGTCACTGGATGACACCGACATCGACACCCGCTTCCAGTGGCTCAACGAACTTGACTGCAACTTCGCGAGGCTCGCACACTATCCACACAGCCGGGAGATGGGCCGCAAAGCCGACGAGGAAGGAATCCTACTCTGGGAAGAAGTCCCGGCCTATTGGGATGTCAACTTCGGCGATAACGACGTCCAGCAACTGTACCGCCAGCAGCTGCGCGAGCTGATACAGCGAGACTGGAACCGTGCGTCGGTGGCGCTGTGGTCGATAGCTAACGAGACGGACCACGAGGACGATACCAGGAATCGCGTATTGCCCGAGATGGTAGAATTCGTTCGTGAGTTGGACGACAGCAGACTCGTGACCGCTGCATGCTTCGTCGACGAGAGCGACGACGGTCTGATTATTCAGGATCCTCTCGCGGATTCGCTTGACGTCATCGGCATCAACGAGTATTACGGGTGGTACCACGGTAATACGGACGACATGGCAGTGTTCCAAGGCCACCCCGACGGAGCCCCAGTGATCATTTCCGAGGTGGGGGCCGGTGCCAAATGGGGACACTACGGTCCAGAGGATCAGCGATGGACCGAGGAATTTCAAGCCGCCGTCTACCAGGGCCAAATCGACGCGATCACGGACAACGCACAGATATCCGGAATGAGCCCCTGGATTCTGTTCGACTTTCGGTCACCATCTCGGCAAAACCCCTACCAACGGGGGTATAACCGAAAGGGGCTCCTCGATCAGCGAGGACGGAAGAAACAGGCATTCTACCTCCTCCAAAAATTCTATCGAGAAAAATCGGGTGAGTCCCTGTAGGTTTCGATATGCCACACGTATGACCGCGGTGAGGTAGACGATTTTCTGGCATATACGCACCGAAAACGGTCTGAAGGCGCTCAATCTGGCGGTCTTCAGTGATCGGCCGAGGCCCGCCGGCAGCGACTGCTCTCGCTTGCCAGTGAGATCGTCTCGCATGAATCGGTTCACCGGCGGGTCTTTAACTAGCAATTCACCCCGAAGGGGCCTGCTGCAGAAAGCGAATAGTTAGCTCAGGATCTGGGAAGGGCGACCCAGTTCGGAGTTACCGGCCCACCGACGCGTTGACATCACTACCAGTATCCTCCTCGGTAGCAGCAGCGGTACTCCCAGTCTTGGTATGTTTCGCACGGATGCGTGGATTGAATATTCGGTCGAATCCTTGCGAAAGAAGGATGAGACCGAACGAGATAAGCACGATCGTAATCAGCGGAATGAAGATGTAGTACATCAAATCCAGTGAGTGAAGTGCGGTCGAGTTGTACGCATTATTGAGCACGACGCCCCAGTTGAGATTCGTGTAGGGAAGTACACCGAGGAAATACAGCCCAACGGAGCTGAAGATCACGTTCCGCGCCGAATTGACGAAATTGATCAAGATGTATGGCATGAGATTTGGAAGGATATCCTTCATGAGAATCGCGGGCGTTGAGATTCCCATAATTCGAGATGCCTCGACATAGGGGTCGTCCCGGAGGGTCAGCACTTGTGACCGAAGTGAACGTGCCAGACCGGCCCAGACGTGACTGGAGAGAATAATCCCGACAAGTGCAGGGTTTCGCGGTTCAATGACCGCTGCAATCACAATGACCAATGCCAATCCTGGAACGGCGATCATGGTATCGGCCGCGACCATCAAAGCCTTGTCAAATGCACCGCCCTTGTAGCCAGCAGCGATCCCGACGATGGTGGCTATGATCGTTGAAAACACCGACCCTGCACCGATCATGATTAACATTGCGGGCGTAGAGTGGACGATCAATCCGAGCAGATCCTGACCCGTCCGAGTCGTTCCCAGCGGATACTGCATGTTCTGGAACGGTCTGATCCAGAGGTCTGCTTGATTCGAGTACGGGACTTCGATCAGCATTACTCCGACGGTCCCCATTAAGAGATAAAACAGGATGATGAGCATCCCCGCTCGCGAGCGCCAGTCACTCCACAGGATCAGAAACGGCGCTCTGACATACTCGTCGAACAATCGTCGATACCGTGTCCAGCGCGTCTCGTCGCTGTCGACCGATTCCGCTAGGTCGAGGTCCTCAAGCTGTACATTCTCGTCGTCTAATTGGAGTCTTTCAGTAGGTCTCACGTGAATCACCCGTTTCGGCCCGTGGATCAATCATATTGTAGGTCACGTCCGCAATGAAGATTGACGTGACCACTGCGAGCGTAATCACGAGGAACACGCCCATCATCAGCGGGTAGTCCCGGGCATTGATCGATTCGTACATGTAATAACCCAGCCCAGGATAGTTGAAGATCTGTTCGAGAATGATCGATCCCCCGAATATGAACCCAATCGCGATCATCAGGTTCGTGTATAACGGGAGAATGGCGTTCGGGGTCACATACTTGACAACGATGTCGCGCTCGGAGATCCCCGCCAACCGTGCGACCCGGAGGTAGTCTTCCCCGAGTACCTGAATGCTGTTACCGCGCATTCCGAGTGCCCAGCCACCGAACGACGTCAGTGTGAACGACGCGATGGGCAGTATACCGTGATAGAGGACGCTCAGAAAGAACTCAAGGTTCCAGCCAACGGTAAGGTCGGAGTTAAACCGGCCACCCGTTGGGAACCACGAAAGCCTGTACGCGAAAAACACCAATAACGCTATAGCCGCTAGGTAGTAGGGAACGGAGGTCAGAAAGGTTGTGACCATGGTCGCACTTGAGTCGAGTTGGCTTCCCTCTCGATACGCCATAAGCGCGCCCGCTAGGATCCCGAGCACGAACGAGAGTATTAACGATACAGACATGATGAAAACCGTCCACGGAAGAGCCTCAAGGATAATCGCGGTGACGGGCCGACTGTACCATGTCGACATTCCCAGATCCCCAGTGAGAATGTTCGCCATGTACTCGGCATACGCGATATGGACTGGTTGATTAGGATTGACACTTATGTACGTCGCCGCAAGCTCCCTGGCCCGGGCTGACGAAAGCCCCTGTTGTTGCAACTCGGCGACCATGTAGTCCATCGGTCCTCCCGGCATATACCGGATAAGAACGAACGTGAACGTGATGACGGTGATGACCGTCAACACGGACATACCGAGTCGTTTTAGATAGTAGTTGATGTTCATGCTCTCGTGATATGTGTGTTGGTCTCTATCATTGTTCAAGTTAGTTTCGGTTCGGCATCGGGATCAAGGACGGACGCGGCTAGTTCTTGCAACTCTTCCGAAGGGTCGTTGTCGCGAGTGACGCGGAGCCTCTCGGTCGTCTCCGGGTGGTCCAAAGCGCCGAGTGTCCAGATGGCCCCTCCACGGACAATCTCGTTCTCATCACTCAGCAACTCGAACAACTGTGAGATTGATGGTTTGAACAGCTCTGGCTCCTGCTCGGCGATGTGTGAGGCGACTCCTACTGCGGCCGCCCGAACAGTGGACTGCTGGTCATCGAATAGAGTGCTAAGCTGTTCGACTGTCCCCGAGTCGATAATGGCCTCGGCAACTCCGTCGGGACAGGTTTCCGTGACGGCAGCGATCGTTCGAGCGACGAGCAGTCGGCTGCTCTCGTGTTCCAGTCGCCTGTGGCGTTCAAGCGACTGAAGGTTGCCCCCGTGAGTTTCTCGAGGGCTGCTCGTGACCGGGTCGAACTTCTCAGTGAGATAGAGGACCATTCGCGGAACTATCCCGACGAGCCGTTCTGGCGACTCCATTGCCACGGCAAGGAGCGCCCCGGCAGCGTGCCGAGAGACACCGTCACGAGGGTGACCGATCCGGTCCATCATAACCGAGTGGCGCTGCCCGACGGCATCGGGTACCGGTGTCGCGAGGTATTCGATCGTCTCTATCGTCCGCCGTTCTGTGACCGCCTTCTCAAGCAACGGTATCAGCTGGTCGAGAAGTCGGTCCGCCGTATCAGGTTCCGTATCTACAAGGAGGACTCCTGTGAGCGCAGCGATCCGATGTACCGATGACCGATCATGTTCCAGCAGCTCTGGAATCATGCCGAGAATATCCTCTCTTATTTCAGGATCTACGCTACCATGCTCTGCCTGTGAGGCGAGTAAGTGAATCGTTGAGAGTTCAGGCAATGAGTTCGCAACTGAAGGCTCAAGGTCATCGATTGCGTCCTGAAGCGTCGATACACCGGGTTCTTCCTTATCGACGATTGCGATCATTGTTCCTCCGATACACCAGCAATCGGTTCACTGTCCCAGTACGGGTGGTCGTCGTCACAGACGCGGAAGCAGGCTGTCTTGTGCTCGTGTCCAGTATCAAACTGTTCAGGGTCTTGATTGATACAGGTTTCCCGTGCTTCGGGACACCTTGTGTGGAACCGACAACCCGAGGGTGGATTTTTCGCATCAGGGATGTCGATTCCGCGGATCGGTGCCTCCTCTCCGTCTCCATCGCTCTCATCATCTATGTCCGCCGTTGCCCACATTAACACCTTCGTGTATGGGTGCTGGGGATTCTGCAAGATTTCCTCAACCGGTCCGATCTCAACAATCTGCCCGAGATACATCACCCCGATTCGCCCACCGGCGTTACCTGCGAGGTATCTGGCGTTCGCAAGGTCGTGGCTGATAAACAGGTATGAGGTGTCAAACAGGTTCTGAAGTTCGAGCATCAGATCCATCATCTCGACCCGCAGTGAGACATCCAGCGCGGAGACAGCCTCGTCTGCAAGAATCAGATCAGGGTTCATCAATAGCGCTCGAATGAGTGCTACCCGCTGTTTCTCACCTCCCGAGAGCTGGTGAGGATACCGCTGGGCGTAATCTTCGGGCGGATTCATCCCGACGATGTTAAGGAGGGCGTGGATCCGCTCTCGACGATTCCCCATACTCATATCCTTATTCCAACGTTTAAGCGGCGATTCGAGAGTTGTAAGCACTTTGCGATTAGGGTTGAGAGAACTCCCTGGATCCTGGTGAATGATCTGGAGAGATCGGCGGATCTCCTTGAACGGAATATCGACTGAACCATTTCCGTCTCGGGCGTCCCAGACGTCCTGGTCGCGGTACTTGAGAGATCCACCAGTGGGGCGCTGGACGCCGATCGCGGTTTTGCCGAGCGTTGTCTTCCCACAGCCAGACTCGCCGACCAGTGCTACGACATCATTGTCATATATATCGAGGTCGATCCCATCAACCGCGTAGACGGTATCTGGCTCTTCGAAGAGATTCAGAATGCCACCGCCATCTTCAAAATGAACTTCGACGTCGTCGAGAGAGATGACCGGATTTTCCGACTGTGATCCCTCGATAGACGACTGCTCACCGTACTCAGTCGTGTCTGCAAAGGGAATTTCTTCTTCCGAATCTTCCCAGTGGTAACATGCGGTCTCATGCTCATTTGATACTGCGTGGAAGTGAGGATCCTCGGTCTCACAGATTTCAGTCGCTAGGGGACACCGCTCGTGGTACGTACACCCGCTCGGAATGTCAACTGGATCCGGCGCGCTCCCTTCGATCGGCGTCATCTCCTCAAGCGGTGCGTCAAGGTTCGGCACTGAGCGCAACAGCGCCCGGGTATACGGATGTGTTGGCTTATGAAGGATATCGTCGGCAGGTCCGAACTCGATGAATTCAAAGGCATACATCACTGCCAGCCGATCTGAGAGTCCTGCAACTAGTGGTAAGTCATGGGTGATGAAAATTATTGTTAAGTTATATTTCTCCTGAAGGTCTTCCAGGAGGGTGAGGATTGACTGCTGCATCAACAGATCCAACGCGGCAGTGGGCTCATCCATCACCAAGACGTTCGGCTTGAGGACCAGACTCAACGTGATTAGTGCGCGCTGTTTCATCCCACCCGAGAGCTCATGGGGGTACGAGTCAAGCACCCGGTCAGGATCCATATAAAGGTCGGAGATGAGTTCACGCGCATGTTCGATTCCTTCGTTGATGGGCGCGTTGTGAGCCTCCAGAACGAGTTCGAAGTGCTCCCGGATTCGCATCGTCGGATTGAACGAACTCTGTGCGCCCTGGAACACCATCGATATCTCCTCCCATCGGAGCTGGCGAAGTTCTTCATGGGTCAAATCGAGCATGTTGACACGTTTGCCAGCGTCTGTTCGATAAAGGATTTCGCCGCTGACGACTCCCGGCTCCACGACTGCATCAAGCAGCGAAGAGGCAAACATCGACTTCCCGGAACCGCTTTCGCCGACGACACCTAGAATCTCTTCCTGGCGAATATCGAATGTAACGTCATTGAGAACCCGGGATGTCCCACGATCCATCGAGAAAGTAACGCTCGTGTCATATAGTTCGAGGATGGAGTCGTCAACCGACGCTGGACGCTTAGCCATCGATAATTCCTCCACAATGACTCAAACGCTCACCCAATGAGTGGGATTGTATAACACACTTTCCGGCCGAACGCCACTCGTATGGATTGCTCCGAATGGACATCAAGTTCGGATAGCAGATACACCTACTTGTATTTTGCTTCGGCTTATCCGGCCGTTTCTTTCCATCGAAGCGACCTATTGACTACATCTCTAGTATTTTCGCCATTACTGTGACGGATCCGCGAGCAAAATTCACATTAACATTCAATATGTCCATATAGATGGTTATCTTTTCACAAAACCAAGGTGTGACATACATATGGTCGTAAAGATCCGTTAGAGTGTGACAATCAGGCATGCTTCCTGGAATGCCCGAGGATCACGGTCAACTCTACTATGATATCCACTAACCCGAACGCTCACAGCTCACTACGCTCCTATTTCAACGCGAAAAGGTGAGCGAAAAATTAAATCGACCGGAGAACTTCTGCGCCGGTCTCGATCGATGCTGCGGGGTCCTCGGGCTCGTCGTGTTCGTAGATGAGCCACTCGACGTCCACCTCGCGTGCAGCCTCCGCACACGCCGCCATGTCGACGTCGCCCTCGCCGATCTCCCGGAAGCCCCGTTCCTCGTCGGTGACCATGTCCTTCATGTGCAGGAGATCGATCCGGTCGCCGTAGCGCTCGATCAGCTCCACGGGATCCTCGCCCCCGACGAGCGCCCAGCCGACGTCGAGCTCGAGCCCGACCTCCGGAGCGAGGTCGGCCAGCCGCTCGAAGGAAGTCTCCCCGCCGAGATCGACGAACTCGTGGGCGTGGTTGTGGTAGTGGATCGGCCAGTCGTACTCCGCGGCCTCCTCAGCGAGCTCACTCAGCCGTTCTGCGGTGTCGCCGACGGCCGCCTCGCTCTCGAAGTGTTCATCCCCGAGATAGGGGACGACCGCGCTCGCACATCCCAGTCGGTCGCCGTAGAGGCCGTAGCTCTCCGCGAGATCGGACTCGAGGTCGTCGATGCCGACGTGGGCACCGGTCGTCTCCAGGCCCGTCTCGGCGAGCTTCTCGACGACATCCTCGGGGTCCGCGTCCCGGAGCCCGCCGGAGAACTGGACGCCGTCGTAGCCCGCGTCGGCGACCCGATCGAGGATGTCGAGCATCGGTTCGTCGAGCTCGCGCACGCTGTAGAGGTTGATCGCGGTTCGTGCCATGGGTCGGGCTCACACCCCTCCCGTATTTGTATTGTGGTTCCGGATCGAGGTCATTATTCCTCGTCCCCGCTTTCGTTGTCGTCCTCTTCGCTTGCGACCGGCGCGAGCTCTCCTGTTTTGACCATTTCGGTCAGTGCATTGCCGTCCTCCTCGAGGGGAAGCTCGATCCGCCCTCGACGGCGTGCGGACGCCCAGGCCGCGAAGATGATCTCGGTCGCCCGGAGCGCGTGATCAGCGGAGATGACTGGCTCCTCGCCCGATTCGAGACAGTCGATCGCGTGGGAGATCGCGCGCTCGATCGCGGGGGCGCTTTCGGTGTCGATCTCCTCCCAGCCCTCGCCCGCGTCGGTCTTGTACCGAACGTCGGCCTCGCCATCGTCGGGGGCGACCTCGATGACGCCCTCAGTGCCGAGAATCCGGTGGTGGGCGCCGATGGCGTCGGCGCCCGAGCCGTAGCCCGTCGAGGCCAGGCCGTGGATGCCGTCGCCATACGACCACATCGCCAGTCCCTGATTCTCGTTGTGGACGCCGTAGCGGACGTCCTCCTCGTCGTAGTGGACCTGGCCGAGCACCCACTCCGCCTCGCGTTCGCCGACGAAGTGGTTGCAGAGGTCGATCAGGTGCGAACCGAAGTCGTAGAGGTTCTTCCCTCCCATCTCGACACGCTCGACCTCGCCGATCACGCCGTCGGAGACGAGCCTGGAAGCCTCCTGCCAGGTCGGGTCGAACCGACGCTGGTGGTTGAACGTGAGTTGGACGTCGTTTTCCTCTGCGGCACGGGCCATCCGTTTTGATCCCTCCCAGGTGTCGGCCATCGGCTTCTCGCAGTGGATCGCGCCCGGTACCTCGGTCTCGGCGGCTCCGACCACTAGGTCGGCGTGAGTCGGCACGGGCGTACAGACGCTGACGATATCGGGTTCGGTCTCGAAGAGCATCTCCTCGAACTCCTCGAACACCCGGCCGTCGTCGATCTCGAACTCGTCGGCGAACGCCTCGGCGTTCTCCCGGACGATGTCCGCACAGGCGATCAACTCACAGCCTTCGATCTCGCGGTAGGCTTCGCCGTGGCGGTAGGCCATCGCTGCGCTCTCGCCCCAGACGATG
This sequence comes from Saliphagus sp. LR7, assembly GCF_003344565.1. Taxonomy (NCBI): domain Archaea; kingdom Methanobacteriati; phylum Methanobacteriota; class Halobacteria; order Halobacteriales; family Natrialbaceae; genus Saliphagus; species Saliphagus sp. LR7. The sequence goes on from NZ_QPND01000030.1 coordinate 15,732, forward strand.
TTGTCGGGTTCTGGTCCCGTGCCGATCACGGCTGCGGTAACACGTGTCATCCGGTCCGGAATTTACCCCGGAGGGGGTTAACCTTAACGCAGGCGCCAATTCCCCTTCCTCAACGAGCGCGTCAACGCGAAGTAGGGCGGGGAGAAGTCACATCGCTCGTCACCGGCAGTCCAGTCGGTCGGTAGCTATTTGGCACCGAAGCCACCTGAGAAAAGTATGACTGACGACCACCGGATCGCGATCGCAGGGATCGGCGCCGTCGCCGAAATGCACGCCCTCTCGATCGCTGACATCGAGGAGGCGACCCTCGTCGCGGGTTCGTGTCGGACCAAGTCCCGCGGCCAGGCGTTTGCCGACGAACACGACTGTACCTGGTTTGCCGACACCGAGACGATGCTCGACGAGACCGAGTCCGACGTCTTGATCGTCTGCACGCCCAGCGGCGCTCATCTCGACCCGACGCTGGCGGCGGCCGAGCGTGAGATCGACGTGCTCTGTGAGAAGCCCCTCGAGATCACGACCGAGCGAATCGACCGGATGGCTGCGGCCTGCGAGGAGGCCGGCGTCGCGCTGGGTGGGGTCTTCCAACAGCGCTTTACCGACATTTTTCGGGAGGTTCACGGCGCCGCGGAGGCGGGCCGCTTCGGTAACCTCTCGGTCGCAAACGCCTACGTCCCCTGGTGGCGCGACGACGGCTACTACGAGGGCGCCTGGCAGGGCACCGAAAACCTGGATGGCGGTGGCGCGATGATGAACCAGTCGATCCACGCGATCGACGCCGTCCAGTGGCTCGCCGGGACCGCCATCGGCACCGACCGCGAGGACAACCCCGTCAGCGAGGTCTTCGCGTATACGGACCGGCTGGCCCACGACGAGGACCTGATCGAGGTCGAGGACACCGCCGTCGCCGTCGTCCGCTACCGCGACGGCACGCTCGGCCAGCTCCTGGGTGCGACGTCGATGTATCCCGGCTCCCTCCGGCGGGTCCAGCTTGCCGGCCGGGACGGCACCGCCGAGGTGCTCGAGGACGAACTCGTCACCTGGCACTTTCGCGACGAACGCGAGGACGACGAGACGATCCGCGAGCGCTTCGGCGAGGGAGAGGCCAGCGGCGGCGCCGCCGATCCGATGGACATCGACTACACCGACCACCGCCGGAACATCGAGGCCTTTCTCGCCTCCCTCGAGAGTGACGATCCCTACCCGCTGGACGCGAGCGAGGCTCGCAAGTCCGTCGCGATCATCGAGGCGATATACGACTCCGCCGAGCGCGGCGAACCCGTCTCGCCGAGCTGACTGCCGCGACCGAGGATTCCAGACATCTCATATGAACCCGATCCCCGAAACCGACCCCGAGATGCCCTGGACACGAAGCGATGTCCAGGAGCTGGTTCGCCGGCTCGTCGCGCCACTCGAAGCACACGCGAGCCCCGGCGGCGCCCGGGTTCGCCCCGGCGAGACCGGCGCCTCGTTTCCCGATCGGGAGGCGGAACTCGAGGGCTTCGCCCGGCCGCTATGGGGGCTTGCACCGCTGGCCGCCGGCGGAGGTGAGTTCGAGCACTGGGATCGCTATCGCGAGGGACTGCGTCACGGGACCGATCCCACCCATTCCGAGTACTGGGAACCGATTTCGGATTATTCCCAAGCGGTCGTCGAGCTCGCCCCGATCGGGGTCGCGCTTGCGCTCGCCGGCGACAAACTGTGGGAGCCCCTTTCTGCGGACGATCGCGACCGGATCACGGACTGGATCCGCGGGGTCGAGGACGTCGAGATACCCGATTCGAACTGGCGGTGGTTCCGGGTGCTCGCGCTTGCGGGGCTCCGATCGGTCGGCGTCGAAGTCGAGTGGAGCGTCGTCCAGACCGATCTGGACCGGCTCGAATCGTTCGGGCGCGCGGACGGCTGGTACGTCGACGGCCCCGACGGCGCGTGTGACTACTACGCGGCCTGGGAGCTCCACACGAACGCGTTGTTGTACGCGACCCTCGCCGGCGAACGGGGAGTCATGGACGCCCCCAACAAGGATCGACTCGCGGGATTCTCCGATCGCGCGGACCGCTTCGCCGAGGACTTCCGTCACTGGTTCGCCGACGACGGCTCGGCGCTGCCCTACGGCCGGAGCCTGACTTACCGGTTCGCCCAGGCCGCCTTCTGGGGCGGTCTTGCCGTCGCCGACCGTGACCCCCTCCCCTGGGCCGAGATCCGCGGGCTCTGGGAGCGCACCCTCCGGTGGTGGCTCGACCAGCCGATTTTCACCGACAGAGGCGTCCTCTCGCTTGGCTACCGCTACCCGACGCTGAAGACGACCGAGATCTACAACTCTCCGAGTTCGCCCTACTGGGCGATGAAAGCGTTTCTCCCACTCACCCTCCCAGAGAGCCACCCGTTCTGGCGGGCCGAGCCGGACCTCTCGCCTGCCGACAAGAAGGAATCAGTGCTCGGCCGAGATCTCGACCACGAACGGACGATGGAGACGCCCTCGATGGTCGTCACCCGAGCGGAGGGCGAAGTGACGGCACTGGTCGCCGGCACGGATACCCATTATCCCCACAAGTACGACAAGTTCGCGTACTCGACGGCGTTCGGCTTCGGCGTCGGCAGCGACCTGCGAGGAGTCGCAAGTGCGGGCATCGACGGCACGCTCGGGCTCGGCGAGGACGGAGAACACCTCCGAGTCCGCGAGAACGTCGAGGGCTGGCTCGAAGACGGCCTCCCCCGCTCGCGATGGGAGCCCTGGCCGGACGTGAGCGTCGAGAGCTGGCTCGTCCCGGCGACGCCCTGGCACGTCCGGGTTCATCGCCTCGAGACCGACCGCCCGCTCCACAGCGTCGAGGGCGGATTCCCGGTCGCTCGACCCGGCGAGGCCGACGCCGGACGCCGCGAGGAGGAAGTCGCCGCAGTCGTGCGATATCCAGCTGGCCACAGCGTGGTTCGTGACCTCTCCGGGGACCGCGAGGGCGAGGTGATCGACCAGGACCCGAACACGAACGTCCTCCATCCCCGGACGGCCGTCCCGGTTCTCCGAGGGAGACACGAGTCGGGCACCTCCTGGCTCGTCACGGCCGTTCTCGGGGCTACGGAGCTCGAGGACTCCGTCCGGGATCGGCCGCCGGTTCTCATCGATGACGGCCTTCAGATCAAATCCGCCGATGGCAAGGTTCTCTTTGAGCGGGAATGAACGGTGCCAGGAGACACCCATTCATGCATTCTGAATCGGTAGCAATCCTGAGGATGGGTTACTGTATGAGAACAGTCCATGTCTACGGCGAGTACAACTCCTCAGAATGTCCTAATTTGGTTTCAGCATGTTAGCGACTCGGCGGACGCAGTCGTCGGGGTCTGCCTCCGGCGATGGGGTGAACTCGCAGCCAACGTAGCCGTCGTAGCCAGCCTCTCCAAGCGCCGTGAGGACGTTCTCGTAGTTCAGTTCGCCGGTCCCGGGCTCGTGGCGACCCGGGACGTCGGCAACGTGAACGTGACCGATCAGGTCGACGTGTTCGGTCAGGTTGGCGGTAATATTGCCCTCCGTGATCTGCTGGTGGTAGATGTCGAATAGGAGTTTGACGTGGTCGCTACCGACTTCCTGTATGATCTCGTAGCCCTCGTAGGAGGAACTCAAGAAGGCGTCCGGGTGGTCAACAGCAGTGTTCAACGGTTCTATGGCGAGTGTGACGCCTGCCTCCTCGGCGGTCGGCGCGACTGCCTCGATGACCTCGATAGTATTCTCGAGTTGGGTCTCCCGACCCAGTCCCGCCTGTGCGGGCCCCGGCGAGAGATTGATGGTCGGACAGCCGACGGCCGCAGCACGCTCGACCGAGCGGTTCCCTTCCTTGATCGCCTCTGCGGTCCGGCCTGGATCTGTGAGTGGGGTCTTGCTCCCCGAAAGATAGGCGAGATCGAGCCCATGGTCCGTACAAGCACCGGCGATCTTCTCAAGTTCGTCGCCGTGCCAAGGGCGGTACTCTATCGCGTCGGCACCTGCGGACGCAGCCCGTTCGACCTGCTCGATGAGCGTTCCTTCCTCGTAGGTTGGGTTAAGATAGACCGAGAGCCCACGCATCGTTACCGATCTACCCCTTTGTTATGCCAGTTCCAGGCGACCAGAGTGGTGATCACACGTACATACCGGGTTGGTGCACTTCTCCACACTCCACTATGTGTCATCATGTCATGATCGGTTTTCTTCCCTTGGCATAAATCGCCCGAATCAGGTAATTCGAACCGGTCCCCCCGTTCACCGAGAACGACGTTTCGACGACGAATACCTGCCTGAAGCAGTTCACTTGTATTTAAAATGTTTATCTAAGTTAACGTATTCCTGTCATACGCCCCAATATTTATGTGGTATTATCTCTCATGGGTGTACGATGCCGGATCAGACTGACAGCCCTACTCGTGTAACCAGGCGAAGCCTCCTTGCAACAACGGCTGCAGGAGCAACACTCACTGCTGGATGTGTTGGAGGCGGGGGCAACGGCGGCAATGGTGGCAATGGCGGGAATAGTGGCAATGGTGGGAATGGTGGTGGCGACAATAACAGCGGTAACGGCGGCAATGGTGGCAACGGTGGTAACGGTGGCAATGGTGGCAACGGCGGTAATGGTGGTGCAGAGGGTGTTGTCGATCAGACTTGGAAGGACGTGACGAATATCGAGCCACAACAGTGGAACGTAAACTACTGGAACCCTTCCAATAACGCGGCCACGGATTGGGGCGGGAACCCGATGTACGACCGCTTCATGCGGAAAGCGATTCACCAGACTGACGAGCCATTCTACGAGTGGTCAATCGTCTCGGACATGGAATGGCAAGACAACAACGAATCTCTCACACTGAAGATCGACAACGGTCACGTCTGGCATAATGGTGACCCCGTGACCGCCCAAGACGTTGCGACGCAGCTACGCATTGAGCAGTATGTCGGCCACGTTATTTGGGACTTCATCAACGGAATGGAGGTTCAAGATGACTCGACACTGGTTTTTGATATCGACGCGGTTGCACCGCCAGTCATGGAGGACATTATCGCGGAACAGCGGCTGTATGCCAAACACTCCGTCTACGAGGAGTGGCTTCAAGATCTGCAGGACGCCGAAGGAGACGAACAAGAGGAGGTCGTATCAGAACTACTCAATTTGACTATCTCCGCCGATAGTGAGGACGCGATCGGAAACGGCCCGTTCATGATCGGCGACGTGAGTGCCGAACGAATCCGCTATGACCGGTGGGAGGAATATCCATGGGCAGATAACGTCAATTTCGCTCACCAAGAATACCGTACCATCCTCGAGCAAAGCGTGGTCGTCCAGTCAATCATGTCGGGCGAGCTTTCCGGCCACCACTTCCAGAACTGGCCGGAACAAACCCGGGCAGAGCTCCCTGAGCCGATCAAGAGGGTGATGGTTCCGGACAACGGCGGATACGCGGCCGAACTCAACTGCGATTCAGACTACCTCAGCGACCCCCATGTCCGGCGTGCAGTTGCGTACCTGATTAACCGTCAGGCCGTCGTCGATAATATTACGGACAACTTCGTAACGCCGTATCCTTCAGGCCTCGCCAGCGAGCTAGGAATGGTTGAGAGCATCGCCGGGGACTATGTAGACTCGTTCGATCAGTACAGCCCGGAATCGACCGACGAAGAGAGCGCCGCGGAAGAACTCGAAGCAGGCGGCTACGAGATGGACGGCGACCAGTGGGTCGACGGAGACGGTAACCAAGTCCGAGTCAATGTGCTCGGACCAACCTGGGGGATTATGTCTACATGGGCGGAGACAGTCAACAGTCAACTTTCTCGAGCGGGCCTCGCATCAGAGCTGGAGATTACCGAACCAGGAACGTTCGAAGAGCGTTACCAGAACGGTGATTACGACTTGCGTGCCGGCTGGTGGGGTGGTGAAGCCGAACAGACCGCTGCCTGGTTCAATCTCCGTCTCCCGTTCAGCGCGACCTACCAGCGCGAGCAAGTCCGGTTCCCCGAGTCAGTTGAGGTCCCGTGGCCGCCTGATTCCCAGGACGAGACCCGCGAGATCAACGTTGAGGAAGCGGTCTCCGAACTTGGATCGACGACCGATGAGGAACGTATTCAAGAGCTCGGACTCCAACTCGCTTGGACGTGGAATCGTCAGCTTCCCAAGATTCCGTTAACGGAGCGGTGGCTGACTCCATGGATTAATACGGAAAACTGGGTCACCCCCGAAGATCAAGAACCCGACAGTCGCGAAATTGAGAGCGATGAGCCGCTGGCGTATATTATGACGATTGGCGAGTGGTGGCCGCGACGCGGTCTACTGCAGGCCCCGGAGTAAGGGACACCGTCGACTTTGGCCTACAAGCGCCTCTCAGATCGTCCCGTCTTGGTGAATTCTGGTTGTGATATCCCAGTTCACTCCAGCATGCTCCCTCGTCAGTCTCGGCAACGGTACAGCACATAACCGGACGAGAGTAGCAGCGTTATACTCAGAACGAGGTTAACCCTGGCGACGATACCAGCTGCCCGGGAGAGAAGATCAAGGTTTGCTACTGATAGAAGGGTGAGAAAGAGGAGCAAGACTCCAGCGACGAACATTGCGAATACTGCGTGTGAGAACGCACATAGCAAATCCCAGAATCGGTCACGGGCCGTACGGGGCATACTCTCCATAACGACCGCGGGTCAAGAAAAGGGTTTGTTCATATGAGAGACATGAGGTGAACTTGTTCCACTCAATTCTAGATATCGAGTCCAGATACGTTGGATCTGTCAGCGAACACTGCCTGGGCCATCTTGAGGACCTGTCCAGGCATTAGCTCAGGACACGTCTGATAGGGAGGGACTTCGGGACTAATCCAGCCATCATAACCGACGTCGTCGAGGGCCGCCACCACATCCTCCCAGGGGACGTCACCTTGACCTGGATAGGTGAACCCGTCGATAGTGTCGATTTCCATGTCATAATCTTTGATATGGACCATTTCGATGCGATCATCAAGGATACGAATCCACTGAGCCGGGTCACCGAAGCGGAGGACATTCCCTACGTCAAAGTACGCTTTGACTGGCCCATGCTCGGCTGCCTCGTCAATAAAGGAGGCAAACTCAAGGGGCGAGAGCAGAAAGTCGTTCCAGACATTCTCGATAGCAAGGGTCAACCCGTGTTCGTGGGCGACTGGGGCTAGTTCGGCCATCGACTCAAGCGCACAATCGTAGGCGATGTCATAGGGAACATCTTCAGTGACGATTCCGGGAACAATGAGCATCGTTTCGGCACCGAGAGTTGCGCCGCCCTCTATCGTTTGTATGGCGATGTCGACACCCCGTTCACGTGTCTCGTCGTCGGGGCTTGAGAGGGGGTGCGACCAGAGTCCCTCAGTGAGCACGCTCGGAACCGCAAGGTCGTATCGGTCAGTGAGGTCAGCAATCTGCTCAATCTCGGCTGGATCATCGAGTTCACCGCTCGGTGAAAGCGACGGCTCGAAACCATCGTAACCGGCCTGAGCAAGTAACTCGAGGGTTGTCTCAAGGGAGTCCGTCGGCGCCCCCATATCGTTGAATCCGAATTGCATCGTCCTTCCAGAGACTGGTCTCTCTGATCACTATTAATCTACTGGTTAACAATTATAGTAAACTTTCCGAAACGCGAAGGACTACAAGGACCCCGAGTTAACTCCAGTTATGGTTACGCGTATCGCGTTTATCGGATCTGGTGGCATAGCCGAATGGCAACACTTTGATACACTAGAAGAAATAGACAGCGCCAAGGTCGTCGGAATCTGTGATATCGATGAGACAGCGGCGAACGAGGCAGCGGAGCGGTTCGATGCTAAAGTGTTCACCGATCACGAAACCCTCCTTGATGAACTCACTCTCGATGCGGTCTTCATCTGTCTCCCACCGTTTGCACACGAGAATCAGGAGATCATGGCCGCCGAGCGTGGTATCAATCTTTTCGTGGAGAAGCCTATAGCGCTGACAAACGAAAAGGCTCGAACGATTCGAGAAGCGATTGAGGCCAATGACGTTGTCTCTCAGGTTGGCTATAACTGGCGCTACGCCCCTGCTGTTGATCGGGCACGCGAACTGCTTGAAGGCCGAACAATCGAGTACATTGACGGCCGTTTCTGGGGCGGCGTCCCCGGCGGCGAAGATCACTGGTGGCGTCATCAGGCCCGCTCAGGTGGGCAAGTTGTTGAACAAGCGACTCACAACTTCGATATGGTTCGATTTCTTGCGGGGGATGTCAAGAGATTGTATGCTGCCGGGGCTGACCGCGTCTCGGATTTAGTCGATTTCTCGGACGTGACGAGCACTACAATGACCCATGAGTCGGGCGCAGTGAGCCACGTCTCTACCTCATGTATCGCTGAAGACGGCGACAGTCGACTCGAAGTAATCGCTGATGGTGCGACGCTAACAATCAGCCAAAATGAGATTCATGGAAGCATCGATGGCGATGAAATTCACGAGGAGTTTGAGGCGAATCCCTATGTCACTGAAGTCAAATCATTTCTGGAAGCCGTCGAGACGAACGACGATTCGAAGATCCGCGCACCGTATTCGGATGCCACAAAGACACTGGCACTGACCCTTGCGGTTACCGAATCGATTGAGTCAGGTGAGCCAATCACGTTGTAGGAAGCCTACGACTTCCGTTGTGGGAACAATTACCGAGTCATGGTCTCCCACTGCCCGCGCGGAATTTCATATTCCAGCATCTCGCCATCACGGAAGCGTTCGACGTCATCGAGAACTGCCTCGGTCAGCGGCGGCCGGATCTGCGAGCCACCGACATGGGGCGTCAACAACACGTTTTCGAGGTCACGGAGCGGACTTTCTGGCGGAAGTGGCTCCTCGTGGTACACGTCCAGAACAGCCGAGAGCCGAGCTGACCGTAACTCCGAGAGGAGGGCATCTTCATCGACGATCTCGGCGCGAGCCGTGTTGACGAGCACTCCGTTATCGGGAATTTGCGCCAGTTGTTCCGTGCTGATCATTCCGACTGTTTCGGGTGTGCGCGCGGCGTGGATGGAAACGATGTCTGAACTGAGGGCGTCGCCCATATCAGTCAGAGTGGCGAACGGTATGTCGTCAATCGCCACCTCGTTGACGTACGGGTCGTATATTTTCACCGTCGGGTCGAACGGGGCCAGATGGTCAAGCATCCGTTGCCCGATCGATCCCAATCCGATCAGCCCGACCGTCGCACCGTGGAGAGTCCGTATATCCGGGCCTCTATACTCCCACGTCCCTCTTTTCATACTCGTAGCTAGTTCGGGAATAGCACGTTGCTTCGCAAGAAGCGCAGCGATCGTATGCTCGGCTGTGTGATCGGCCATGACGTCGTTCGCACTCACAACCGGGATATTGGCCTTGTAGACACTGGCCGACACGTAATTGGCAACGCTCCCACCAGTGTGAACGATCAACCCCAGCTCGTCGGCCGTCGAGAGAACCTCTTCGGTAACCTGTGGGCTCCCCCATCCCGTCACTAAAACATCGATATTGCGAATTCGTTCTTCGAGTTCCGTTTCGGTGTAGTTCTCTACCGACTCATTCCAGGTAACCGTCCCTATTGACTCAATACGCTCACGGAGTCGCGGCGGAAAGAAGTCATCCCTCGTCTCGTCGTCTGGCATAGTTACTAATATCTCCATATTATCCCATCCAGCATCGAGAAGAATAAACATATCTTCTTATAGGACTCGCAGGCGAGAATACCACGCCGTAAACGGCATGGATGAATCGCCGTCTTCATCCGTTCAAACGCCCGAATCGGAAGGATTAGGTGCCCCACGGGCGTATATCTATCCGTCGCCGCGACGGAGAACCGTCGCGTCTCGACACCCCGAAAACTGGCAGTTGACTCGGTGTTTGCCTCATCAAAAAGTAAGCCCTCGGGAACGCAGACCGACGAAACACAACCACGTACCTCCGAGTCCCGTGTGGGATAGGAGTACCGGCGGCGTGGCACCGCCATGAGTTCGTCGGACTCGAAACCAGAAGGTCCCAACGAACCGCCCTTTTCGTGGGCGTGGGAGGCCCGCGTCTTCAGGCGCGGGAGGATGTCACGAATCAGTCGACCACTCCTTGTTGGAAATTGTACAGAGGCCGTAGTCCATATTAGGTCGGTTGAACGACTCAATTGTTAAATTTGCCTACCCGACATTAGTATGGACGATCGATGCAGAGGAGTTAACAAGGATGCCCGGGATCACACGTCTGTGTACACGCTCAGCGGGTTTGCAGACGAAATCGCCGACGATCTTGAGACGCAACTCGACGTTCTCAACGAGGTGGGAATCGATCACCTTGACCTCCGGAGTGTCGACGGGACGAACGTGCTCGACCTCGACGACGGCGAAGCGGAATTGATCCGGGGGTCGCTTGAGAAACGGGGGTTTTCAGTGGCCGCCATCGGGTCCCCGATTGGGAAAATTGGCATTGAAGACGACTTTGAGCCCCACAAGGACCGGTTCGAGCGCGCGCTAGAGCTGTCCGAGTTTTTCGGGGCCGACTACATTAGGTTGTTCTCATACTGGATGCCAGAGGACAACGACCCTACTGAGTACCGCGATGAAGTCATGTATCGCATGCGTTGGAAAGCGGATCGCGCCGAGGCGGCGGGAATAACGATCCTCCATGAGAACGAAAAAGACATCTACGGAGATACACCCGAGAGGTGTCGGGACCTTGTCGAAGCAGTCGATTCGCCGGCCTTCGGGCTCATCTTCGATCCCGCCAACTTCCTTGAAATCGGCGTGCGACCATATCCGGATGCGTTCGTTCAGCTCGTTGAGCACGTGGAGGCCCTCCACATCAAAGATGCAGTCTACGGCGAGCGTGGCAATATCAGGCCCGCCGGTGAGGGCGACGGCGAAATTCCGGCGACGGTCGAAGCTCTGGCCAAACGTGGATTCGTTGGCTATACGTCGCTGGAACCTCACCTCGCAGAGGCCTTCGAGACAGGCGGGTACTCTGGTCCCAAGGCGTTTAAACTCGCAGCGAACGCGTTCGTCGACATTTTGGAGGAACAGGACCTGGCCTACCAGTAATAGCGCATCGGCGCAGATTCTTCACTAGCGGGGGTCACTTATCGATTGCCTCAGATTGATGTCATCCAATCCTTACCGTAGGAGTTGTCTGGGTGAGAAGATCTGAGGTGAACCCGAACCACAATTCAAGGACAGACGACTCATACTCGACTCACACGACTCGATACCGCCCAGTCGCTTGGACATGCCGTTACAGACATAATCAAACTGAGAGGAGACAGGAGGTATCAGAAGAGAATAATTATACTCCGAAGAACCGTGCACGAACCACCGAACAAAGTCGGGATCAACGCACCGGCGTGGACGTCGGCACTCGTCCAGCAGTATCGTACCGACACGTACGATGTCGAGTACTCGGTCCCGAGTTGTCGGTAGTTGCTCAACGAAGCGGGATTGAATTATTCGATCACCAGAACTAAAGGTGCCCCTGACGCACGATCACCGTCCTCGGTTAGTGCTTGTTCTCCCAGTTCGAAGAACACGCAACCGACGATTATGAAAATATTCTTATTATCATACAAATCAAATATGGTCTGACCATTATGCTCGATGGCTTCTTACAACACGGCAACAGATGTCGACTGCCGAGACAAAAGGAAACGACTCCCTCGTTCTCGGGTAGCCGGTCGAAAGTTGCGCCACGCTAGCCTAAAGCGGTGCGACTGGCGGCGTCGGTGACGACCGATCAACGACACCCTCATCCGAGTCCGAGTCAGCGTGGAACGCTCGAATATGGTGTTTCATCGGCCGGTAGTCGGATTCCCCGATCTCGAACACGCGGTCACAGAACGGACACGTCTGATACATCCTTCCCCGTGAGGACATAACGCATGGAACGGTTTCACACTTGGGTTCGTCACCGTCCAGGATAACTCACGTCCTCGGTACGCTCTGAGGAGGTCAACCGCCTGCAGTGAACACGAACATCACAACCGCTGCCGGCACACGAGAGGAGCACACCTATTCCTCCGGGCCCCCTCCGCCAGCCGTGGTCACCAACGAAGACGATCGCTCATCGAGCGATTCGACGGATCCCACGGACGCCGACGATGACGACCCGTTCGTGGGCGGAGAGACGGCAGACCAAGACGTGAACGCGTCGGCCAAAGAGGAGGCCGCCCTGCAGCGTGTCCGGCGGGTCAGCACGCTTCTGGACGAGGCCTTCCGGGTCCCGGGGACCAACTATCGGATCGGGATCGACCCGCTCATCGGCATCCTCCCCGGTGCTGGTGACGCCGTCACCACGGTCCTCTCGCTGTATCCGGTCCTCGAGGCCTACCGGCTCGGCGTCTCCAGGGGGACGCTCGCGAAGATGGTCGCCCGGGTCGCCATCGATGGGGTTACGGGCTCGATTCCGGTGCTCGGCACGCTGTTCGACGCGGTCTGGAAGGCCAACAAGTGGAACGTCCGGACGGTCGAACAGCACCTTCAGCAGAAATAACGACAGAAGAGCGCGCACAGGTCGGAAATCACGATTGAGGGCCACCATCCCCTGACAGATAGCAAGCGGACGCCCGCGACTGTAGGCGCGGGTCTAAGCGATAGGCACAGACGCGAAACCGCCAGACTTAGCCCCTCTGGGGTCGTTTGTCGAACTAAGCTCAACGGGAAAAAGCTGGCAGTTGGTTTGGGGTCTGCCGCCCGCGAAAGCGAGGATACAAAAAGCGAACCTGTCCCGTTTGAGCCTGTCCACCGTGGCAGAAACGACAGGCAGGCCGATGGCACGGCCCGTGCGCCGTCGTCCCGAAAGGGCGACGGCGGGCGTCTCTCTCGCACTCCCTTCGGGGAGGGAGGGGCGCACGCGGCGAGCGGATACCCAACACTACCACAACCCTCGTTCCGAGGGCCGAAGTCGTGCGCACGAACCGAGACACCCCGACGCCTTCGGCGCCGGGTGGAAGTTGCCCCCGTCGGACGGCCATGGCCGACCACCGCTTTTAGGGAGGTGGTCTAAGTGCCCGACCCCGAGCGTGCCGATGGGGATTCCCCGCCCTTCAGGGCGGCGGAGGATGTCAAAATGCGAAGCCCATGGAGTTGCCGTCGAGGCGAGTCACTCGAGCGCGTCGTGACGAACGAGCGTCTCGTCGGCAAGATACCGATCGAGGACGTGTGCGTCAGCTTCGAGCGTTTGCAGATGGGTACGCAGGAGCTCGCTCGTCGCCTGATCGCCGAGCCGGTCCGCCAGCTCGATGTGGTCACGCCACAACACCGCGAGCGTCGCGTACCCATCGAGGTCCCGTGCGAGCGATGTGCGGACAGCGTAGTGGTGGGCTTCCTCGATGAATAGGGGCGCGTGTTGGCGGATCCCCATCGGCCCACAGGCCGGAACACCGCCGAGTGCGGTGATTCGAATCGCGATGTCGTCGGTCATCTCCGAGAGCCGGTCGGCAGCGCCCTCGAGGAACTCCCCAAGTGGTCTCGATTCGGCCCCCTCGACGAGCCAGTAGTGCTTGCGCACCTGATTGAAGAGGATATACAGCCCCGAGACGTCGGTGTTCAGGGCTGTGACCAGCCGTTCGGCCACGTCCTGTTCGAGACGGAGCGCGTTGTCGGCGACCGTGTTCCACTCCTGGCGGAGACGAGACGAGTCGGGTCGGCGGAGATGTGGGCTACTCTTGACATCCTCCACACGACTGAAGTCGTGGGATTCCTCGCGCTCGGGGCCGGTCACGCTGACCACCCCGACGGAGGCAACTTCCCAACCCTAGTGGTTGGTCCCGGTTTGTAGGCAGTGCGTCGAGGCGATGAACGCATGGCAACGTCAGTCCGAACGCGTTCGGACTGCCTCGCTAACACCCTACGGGCGGTGCCATCAGCCACACTCAATCGGGCA
>NZ_QPND01000031.1:0-29480 GCF_003344565.1 Saliphagus sp. LR7
AACGTCGCTGTCTCCGCGACATTAAAGAACGAGTCTATCGAATGGTTCTCTTGCAGGGTCGCTGAGTGCATACCACCTCAGCATTCACCCTGCTCTTTGGTGTGGTAATCGTTCTATGACACCCTCGGTAACAACTGGTAAGTCGGACATAAATTTTCTGGGTGGAGATAGAAGGATGCCAACTTTAACGGCAGTATGCAGAGCGGCGAAGGCTGTCAATCACGATCTGGTCGAGTTAGCGGTATTACCGAAGGAACACCGGCGTAGAATCGCTTGATTAGGAATTTTCGAACCTGTCTGTCGCGGTCATTGGTTCGAACGGAACAGCAGAGATCGACAACCCGTCCTGGCGCTCTCAGGGTGTTCCGATCACCCGATGTCTGTTTCGCAGGTACACTGCGGAAACCAACGTGGTCGCGACGACGAGGGAGAGCACTACCGCGGTGGAAACGAGCTCTGGCGACCATGCGTTCGCGGGCACGAGAACGTAACCGAGAAACGTGAGTGAGAAGCCGACCACGAGATACCACCACCAGCGTGGGCGCCACGCCGCACTCCGGTTGACGTGTACAGCGTCCTGAAAGATAGCGGGATACACGGCGACGGCGAGTAGGCTGCTGATAGCGAGGACGATACCGGTCAGGAGGTGGTTCAGACTGACGACCACATCGAGTAAAGCGACGGCCACATACGGGATCGCCACGAGCCCACTCGCCAGTTGTGCGGCGAGGACGTACCAGTACCGGGGTCCGGATCGAGACCGGCTCGATATACTGGGCGTCTGTGCTCGTTCGGGCATACGAGGAGTATCTGTACAGTCTCGTAAATCAGTTCCCTTTCGGCTACCGCGTCTGGAGTCCGTGAGCCGTCAGCCAATACGAGTCCGCTCGAAGTAGGTATGTCTCGCAATACTTAGTCGCTGGTCATCCCGCTGGCTCCGCCCTCAAAACTCGTGCGAGCGACCGTTTCATCGTTGACCTCCGGGTTGTATACTGCATCTCCGCTCTCTTGGTCGAAGAGATGAATTTGGTCCTCGGGGAATCGGATGGCAATCTGTTGCCCCTCGTCGGCGTACTGGTTGCCGTCCACTTCGATGGTCCGCTCCTGCCCGGCGATATCGGTGTGGATGTAGTTGACCGAGCCGAGCGGTTCTACGACGTTGACCGTCCCGTTGACGGTGTGATCCCCAACAGTGGCGACGATTTCGGCGTCCTCCGGGCGGACTCCAAGGACAACGTCGTCGATGCCCTCAACGGCGTCGAGTCGGGCGTCTGAAAGCGGGTAATCGAGGGACTCGTTGACGAGCCGGTCGTCCTTGAGTTCGGCTTCAAAGAAGTTCATCGACGGCTCCCCGATGAAGCCGGCGACGAACCGGTTCGTGGGCTGGTGATAGCACTCGAGCGGCGACCCGAGCTGCTGGAGTTTGCCTTCGTTGAGGACAGCAATCTTGTCACCCATCGTCATCGCCTCCGTCTGGTCGTGGGTGACGTAGACGGTCGTGATGTCGAGGTTCTGCTGGAGTTCCTTGATTTCCGTGCGCATGTGAGCCCGGAGTTTCGCGTCGAGGTTCGAGAGCGGCTCGTCGAGCAGGAATACCTGCGGTTCGCGCACGATGGCTCGTCCGAGAGCGACACGCTGTTGTTGCCCGCCGGACAGTGAGCTGGGCTTGTCGTCCAGCAGGTCCATGATGCCCATCATCCCGGCCACCTCCTCAACGCGGTCGGCGATTTCCTCCTTCGAGAGGTCAGAAATCATCTTCAGCCCGAACCCCATGTTCTGTCGTGCGGTCATGTGGGGGTACAGCGCGTAGTTCTGGAATACCATCGCGATGTCCCGCTCTTTGGGCTTCTGGTCGTTGACGACCTCCCCGTTGATCCGGATGTTGCCGCTCGTTGCGGACTCCAAACCGGCAATCGTCCGTAGGGTGGTAGACTTCCCACATCCGGACGGCCCCACGAGCACGAGGAAGTTACCCTCGTCCAACTCGATATTTAGGTCCTCTACCCCGACAACGGGGTTCGAGTGGGGGTCGTATACCTTGGTAAGATTCTCGATGTGGAGGTCCTCCATGACTGGGTGTAACGATTATAATCGGCCGATAAATAATTTTCGCTCACAGTGTCACACGGAGAACGATCCGCAGTCACGACACGTCGAATTTTGCAAAGAACTTAAGTGCATTTTGGATAAGGGTCTCATAGATGGCATCACAAGAAGCCACAATGGGAGAAAGAGCGAGTCGGTTCTTTGACGAGGCCGATTGGTTCACCCGAGAGACGTGGGTCGGATACGGCCTCGTGGCGCCGGCGACGATCTTGATGCTCTTAATCATCGTCTATCCGACGCTTCGGGCAGTGGTGATGAGCTTCCAGCAACGTTCGTTCCTTAATCCGGAACAGTACTCCTGGGTCGGGTTGGCGAACTATCAGGCCCTTCTCAACGATCCAGTATTCTCGGAGGCGTTCGTCCATACAATAATCTTCACCGTAGGGGCGGTCACAACGATGTACCTCCTTGGGCTTGGTCTCGCGTTACTCCTCCGGAACAACCTCCCGGGACTCGGGATTCTCCGGAGCCTCTCCATGATCCCATGGGTTATCCCGCCGGTCGTCATCGTCATCATCTGGACGTGGATGTTCCAGGTTGACTACGGTCTCGTCAACCTCCTCCTCAAGCAGGTCGGTGGACCGAACAAGAACTGGTTTGGGGACTATAACCTGGCCCTTCCCCTGGTGATGATGCTCCGTGTCTGGAAGGACACGCCGTTCGTCGCCATTGCGTTGCTCGCGAGCATGGAGTCGATCCCCCCCGAGTACTACGAGGCCGCCAAAATAGACGGCGCCGGCGCGCTTCAGCAGTTCCGCCACATCACGCTTCCAAACATCTCGTACATCTCGATGGTGATGATCGTCACTGAGGTTATTGCCTCGTTCAACACCTTCCAAATGGTCTACATCGCCACCGGTGGTGGCCCAGTCAACCAGACGGAGGTCCTGGGAACGTACGTCTACCAACAAGCGTTCGGTGAGTACGCGCTCGGCTACGCCGCGGCAACGGGGATGGTGATGCTGGCGTTGCTCACCGTCTTTACTGCCGTGTACATCAAACTGGAGAACACAGAATGAACGGAAACACTACTGGCAGATGGAGTGAGTCAACTGCCCACGCAACGACCACGACAGCCATCGTGGTGGAGGAAACCTATGGCAAGTGAAACAAATACACCCCCGCAGGTAGAGGCAAGCACCGGGCGGTTCAGCAAATACCTCGACAGCGACCGACTCTTTGGCGAGGACACCAGTACCACACGTGCCCTCTTGATTTATGGGGCATTGTCCCTCTACTTCATCTGGTTCCTCGTACCAGTGATATGGCTGGCGCTCTCGACCATCAAATCCGGGTCGATCATCCAGGCGGATGAGCTCATCATCATCCCCAGCGCAGAGAACATCACCCTGGCGCACTTCCGAACGGTGTTGTCGGATCCGACGTTCCTGCGGCTGTTCTTCAACTCCACGCTCATCGCTCTGAGCACGGTCGCACTGACGTTAGCTGTCGGGATCATCGGCGCGTACTCACTGAGCCGCTTCGAGTTCCCGGGCCGTGCGACGCTGCTGGTCAGCTTCATGGCGACGAAGATGCTCCCACCAGTACTTATCCTCGTGCCGTTCTTCCTGATGATGTACGCCTACGGGCTGGTCGACACGTACCTGGGCATCATCCTCTCGCACACGATTCGGGCGCTCCCGCTGGCACTCTGGTTCCTGAAGGGGTTTTTCGATGACATCCCGAAGGCACTTGACGAGTCCGCCCGAATCGATGGCTGTTCGCACCTGGGCGTGCTCTACCACATCATTATCCCGCTCGCGCTTCCAGGCATCGCTGTCGCGGCGTTCTACACGTTCGTCACCTCGTGGAACGACTTCCTCTTCGTCTCCATCCTCTCCCAGGGATCGGGCACGCGGACGCTCCCCTACGGACTGTACATGTTCCAGAGCCAGACGAGCATCAACTGGGGTGCGACCATCACCGCGGCGCTCCTTACGGCGGTCCCGTCGATTGCCCTTTTCGGCCTCGTGCAGAACAAAATCGTCGAGGGACTCGCCAGCGGCGGTATGCACGGCACCTGAATCATTCATCTCTCTCGACTCTTCTTATTATGTCACCTGAACCATCACTTTTCGAAAACTCTACTATCAAGCGATAGGATAGTCAACAATCGAACAACACATTTATATCACCGTAGTCCATGAGTCAAAATCGCATGGGTGACGAAAGCTACAGCCGTCGGAAGTATATTGCAGCGGTAAGTGCTCTTGCAGCGACCGGGGCAGCCGGTTGTCTCGGTGGACTCGGTGGTGGAAACGGTAACGGGTCGGATGGCTCTAATGGGTCGAACGGCTCAAACGGATCAGACGGATCTGGCGGGTCGAACAACAACGCCGTTTCCGTCTGGACCGACGCGTGGGACTCGGACGCCGGGGAACTTCAGCAGCTCATCAGGGACAACACGGACGTGGACGTCGAGTTTACGGACATGCGGTACGATAACATCAAACAGAAGTTCCTGACGGGTGGTGACACCGGGACCCCCGATGTCGCCGAGGCGACCCCGAACCACCGCGGTGACTACGTAAGCGCCGAGCTCATCGAGCCGATGACGGACCGTGTCGAGGGGCTCGACTACAGCGACGGTTACATCGGCCTCGACGCGATGCGGTACCAGGACGATATCTGGGCTCTTCCCTACATCGGGAACGGCCGCGGGATGGTCTATCGCAAGGACATCTTCGAGGAGTACGGCGGACTTCCCGACAACTGGTCGGAGTTCCTCGAAGTCTGTTCTTCCATCACGGCCGACCAAGATGGGATGCACGGATTCACCATCACGTCCCAGAAGGGGAACACCCGAATGCTTCAGGAGTTCATCTCGTTCCTCTACCAGCGGGTCGACCGAATTTTCGAAACCGACGGGAATGGAGGATGGAGCCTGGCGGTCAGCGAGGAAGACCTCGGACAGGTCTTCAAGCAATACTACTGGGACCCGTTCTTCAAACACGACCCTCCAGCTACCAACCCCGACGCACGGGGCATCGGCTCGCTCGAACACGACATTGCGTATGTGAACGGGAACTACGCGTCCGTCTCGACGGGTCCGTGGGTTCCGGGCGTCGCACAGAACTCCGAGAACTCGAACAGCGAGGCGATGCAGAACTACCGGAACAGTGCCGCGACCCACAACCCCCGCATTGAGGGCGGGGAAATCGGCACCTACCGGGAAGTGAAGCCCATCTTCATGAACACGCACTCGGACAACAAGGAGGCCTCGTGGCAGGTCATCAAAACCGGGACCAGCCCGGAAGGTATCCGCGCATACCTGAACGACTACCCCGGGAACCTGCCGGCACACGAGGACGTCGAGTGGAAGGTGCCCGAGGACACGGATAACCCCGATTGGGCCGGCTTCCAAGAGGTCTTCGAGAGTGGGACGACCTACGGCTTCTGGAGTGTCAGCCAGATCTCGAGTACGTTCTTCGACCTGAGCCAGGCCGTTATTTACGACGAAACCGACCCGATGGACGCCGGCACCGAACTCCATCAGGCGTGGTCCGAGAAGGCAGGCGAGATCTAAGGCACCGAACCCGGCGGCTGACGCCGTTCGGCTGTCCACGTTGTTCGACTTTCTGTCAGTTTCCACCCACCCATCGAGCGCCCAGACATGATTTTTCTAAGCGTCACCGAACCACTGGACGCCGCACTTTGGCGTTTTCAGCCGCCAATGAGACACGTACGATGGACTAACGATGGGTCCACTCTGAACACGCTCGTCTCGTTGCGACGTCGCTGATGTCACGTCCGATTATATTGCCTCTGCCAACCGACTGCACCGGGACACACGTCGATCCGGGACCAGAACTCTCGACGGAAGCTACGCAACCCCGTCCGCAGAGCGCCGAAGGCGCGTCTGGCAGGTAGTTGACGGAGATGTCTCATGGTCTCCGGTCGGTGCCCCTTCGAGTAAACAGGCTGCGTTCTCGACCGTGTGGGCCGCGGAACGCCTCGATTGGACTCCAGACCACACCTGGCGTACCGCTGTCGAAGTGTGGGCCGGAGGCCCGGCGCTCGTCCTGGAGTAACCACGCCGCTGTCTTGGTGTGTGCAGTTGCCGACGCACCAAGATTGCGGCCATGCGTTCCCATTCCAAAGTTTGTTTATCTCTCCTCGATAATCGGATTCGTATGGAAGCTGCCAGTACCAAGCGTAGCCAGCAAGCGGAGTCAGACGACCTCACAATCGCGTACGTTGGCGGCGGCAGCCGTGAGTGGTTCCCGAAACTCGCACAGGACCTCGCGCTGTCCGGCGTGGACGGCACGATGCGCCTCTACGACCACTACCCGGAGAGCGCCGAGCGGAACGCGAAGTTCGGAAATTGGGTACAGAACCGTGACGAAGTCACCGCCGACTGGACCTACGAAGCCATCGAGGACGAGGACGAAGCGCTCGACGGTGCGGACGTCGTCATCCTCTCGACGCAGTTCGACCCACTCGAAACGTTCGTCCCCGACCTCGATATCACGAAGGATCACGGCATTTACCATGCCGTCGGTGCCACGATCGGCCCGGGCGGGATTTTCCGTGCAATGCGGACCATTCCCGATTACAGGCGGATCGCAGCTCGAGTCCGCGAAAACTGCCCCGACGCGTGGGTGTTCAACTTCACGAACCCCGTTCACTTCGTCACCCGGGCCCTCTACGACGAGTACCCCGACATCAACGCCGTCGGCCTCTGCCACGAAGTGATACATGCCCGCGAACACCTCGCGGAACTCGCCCGCGAGGAGTTCGGGATGCCGGACGCCGAGATGAGCGACATCTCTGTGAACGTCAAGGGTATCAACCACTTCACCTGGGTCGACGAGGCTTACTGTGATGGGACCGACCTCTGGCCCGACCTCGAGGAGTTCGCCCAGAGCGAGCAAGCGAACCGGACGTTCACTTCCGAAGATCTCGAAGACGTCAGCCCGTTCAACGACGAATGGCAGGTCTCCTGGGAGCTCTTCCGACGCTTCGGCGTGCTGCCGTTCGCGGGCGACCGTCACATTGTTGAGTACGCTACTTCGTTCCTCCAGAACGGCAAGGAGGGACTCAATCGCTGGGGTGTCAAGCGTACCGGGAGCGACTTCCGCGCGAAGCACTGGGACCCCTCGGAGTCCGAGCAGACGACGGACGTGACCGCCTGGATGGATGGCGAAGAGGAGTTCGAACTGGAGGCCTCCAACGAGGCGTTCCTCAACATTCTGGAGGGGCTCAACGGCGGCGAGCGATTCGTAACAAACGTGAACATGCCGAACCGCGGCCAGATGGAGGGCATCGAACATGGGACCGTCGTGGAGACGAACGCCGTCGTGAGCGCGGGCGAAATCAAGCCCCTCTCGGCGGGGGGGTTCCCCCGTCCGGTCCGGAGTCTCGTGCAGCGCCACGTGGATACCATCGAGACGGTCGTCGAGGCCTCGCGCGACGGGGACGTCGACAAGGCCTTCGAGGGATTCCTCATCGATCCGCAGGTCCAGACGCTCCAGACCGAGGAAGCCGAAGAGTTGTTCACTGACCTCGTCAACGCGGAGCGAGACTACCTGGCCGATTGGGATCTCGAAGGCGCACGCGTCCTCGACGACTCCTGAGAGTAGCTGTCATCACTGATCTGCTCCTCTAGCGGTATCGACCTCATTGTTTGTTTTGGCCCCCGCTAGCTGCTCGAGAGCGGTGGCAATCGTCGCTGTTCGTTCAGTGAAAGTCAATGTGCCGGCTGAGAGCGTGGCGTCGTCTCCAGCACTCTTCGTCGGAGTTGCGTTCGAAAGCGTACGCTGGGACTGTGATGAACATGCGGCTGTCCCGGACCGCGAGCCGTGGCGGCCGACGCTTAGACAGAGGGTGGTCATCGAACAGACCACCAATTCATATTCAAATCAACTCTATATTGTTATTCTTATACTTCCGGCGAGATCAGCGGTCCATGCCTTTCGAACCGGGATAAATAGTGATCGCCGAGAACGGTGAACGTGCCTTAGAGGCACGTCCAGTTCCGATGACCTGTTAACCAACGGATTGTCGTGTGGCGCGCTGTACTGGGGGAAAGACGGCTCAACGCGGGAGTATTTCATGGATACTGCTGGACGTGTGCTGGCGTCCCCGTCGGCGCGACGAACCCGACTTTGCTCAGTGATTCGTGCATTGTATCTTTGAAAATTCCTAAAATTTTCAAAACTTTTTGCCTTTCATCAGTTTGTTTAGCATCTATCGTGGCGTGCTCAAGTGACTCGTCGATGTCGGATCGCGTGAGCCGACTATAGATCGTCCAGCGTTGAACGCGGTACCATTCGGCGAGTTCCGTCGGCATAATACCGTTTTTGTACGCGGATGCGGCTATGAGTAGCCGCTGGTACACTCAACGGTGGATGGTCGAGACCGTCTTTCGTCGATCAAGCGCACGCTCGGCTCCGCCGTGCGCGAACCTGGCACCTCGAGTTCCGCGAGATGATCTTCAAATGTGCGGTCTACAATCTTCGTCGATTGGTTAGATATCCGTAGAGATCGCCGCAGCATCGCGGTTTCCCGCTAGTGGACACACCAATGAAGCCCGTGAAATCAGTTCTCGGCTAGCGACCCTACGAAGCAAAGTGATGGCACGTCAAGGTTCACTGATAACGTCTGCCTCGACGAGCGAATCTCGCAGCGGCCCGCGGGCAATTCGTGTCGCACCGTCGATCGACGCGATCGTCCCCCACTCAGGAACGGGCTCACCGCAGCCCGGACATCGTCGGACAACCCGATCGCGCTCGAGCTGGACATCCCATGCCTCGATATCTGCATCGATCCCCTCCCAGCCACAGCGACATCGGAGTGCGATATTCGGGTGGGTAAAGCTTCGATCGACCCAAGAACCTTCCATAATCTCCCTCTGACTGGCGGGCAGTTATAGATTATCGATGTGGGTACTAGTGGGAGTCGTTGTGCCCAAGTGTTTGTCGTGCATTGATGAAGTGGGTTGGTGAAAGCTGCGGGTCAGGTCAGCGGAATTCCGCTGCCCAATCGCCCGCCTCCAGCCCGCTTTCGATACGCCACTCTAAAAGCCGATCGAGCAACTCGCGTTTCTGATTCTGAACAGTAGGATCGTCCCAGAGGTTCTCGACCTCCTCCGGATCGGTATCCAGATCGAACAGTTGTCCCTCGTCGTTATCAACGAAATGAACGAGCTTCCACGTATCGGTCCGGATCATCGTCATGAACGCGGTTTCCTGAAGAATCCCGTCGCGGCTGTGTTCGGCGTAGACACACTCCCGGCCCGACCATTCTTCGCCTTCCAGAGCCGGCAACACCGATTCGGCCTCCATCGTCTGGGGAACCTCGATATCGGCGAGTTCGAGCACTGTCGGACCGAGGTCGAACAATTGGCAGAGCTCTTCTACGGTTCGTCCGCCTTCGAACCGATCAGGTGCCCAGACAATCGTCGGAACACGGGTAATGACGTCGTACATCGTCCATTTCTGAATATGTCCGTGGTCGCCGAGAGCCTCGCCATGATCGGAGGTGAAGAGCACGACCGTGTTTTCGTAGCCGTTGGCCTCCAAGGCATCCAAGATCCTCCCAACCTGCTCGTCGATCATCGAGACGTTCGCGTAATAATAGGCTCGCTGACGGTGTCTCGCCTCCTCATCGGCGTCAACCACGTGGGTCGTCGAATCGTGATCCATCTCGGCCATATGGGTACGCAACTCGTCGAGCGGTAGGGGTTGCCCCTCCAGATCCCCTTCAGTGAGGTCGGGCATGGGGAGCTCCCGGTCTTCGTAGACCTCTGCCCAGCGAGGAACTGGATCGTACGGCGGGTGGGGTCCCGGGAACCCGACAGTCATAAATAAAGGTTGGTCGAGTTTAGGCATCGAATCGAGCCACTGGGTGGTCCGCTCGCCGACGAAGACGTCCGGATGAAGGTCTTCGGGGAGTTCCCATTCGAACGCACCCAGTCGCTGTTCGTAGTCGTCCCACTGCCGGTAGAACTCCCGTTGTTGTTTACGGAAACCACGGGCCAACAGCGCCTTGTCCCATTCATCGAGATAGTACTTCTCGCCAGGAAGCGGGGGTTCATCTCCAGGTATCGGTGCTAGATATCGATCCTTGTTCTCGACTTCATGACGCTCGTCGAACCCCATCGGCGTATCATATGGGGCTGTGTGCATCTTGCCGATGTTCAGGGTGTAGTAGCCCCCCTCGGAGAGGGTTTCGACCCAGCCGTGCCGCCACTGATCTCCATTCCGATAGATTCCAGTGGTGTGGGGATAGTATCCAGTGAAGAGGCTTGCTCGAGAGGGAGCACAAGAAGGCGCCGTAATATGGCAATCCGTAAATGTCACTCCTTCTTCGACCAACCGGTCGAGATTCGGTGTCTCCATGTGTTCATGACCGAGTGCGTGAATCGTATCGAAGCGCTGCTGATCGGTTGTGATAAGGGCAATGTTTGGTCTGGTGGGTGGCACGGTCCACGGTAGGTAGTCGAACGGGTATAAGTCCTTGTAGCCCGTTAGTCCGCTCATATCCGAGTGTATCACTCATCGCTCCAGATCGGTGACTTCCTTCCCACCCTACTCGTTCACGGCTGACACCGTTCGCTCCGTGAGGGTAGGGCTTCCTGTTTCCACGATGCGCTTTGCAGGAACCGAATCGGTCCCCATAGGGAGCGTGAACGCCACACTCGGCGGAAATCCGATGGTCGGATTCCACGTCCTTCAGGGCGTGGAGGAGGTCAAGATCAACTCAAACTCTACACGCCACCGAAGGACGATATTCCGATCCACTGGGCCGCGTGGGGGCCGAATCCTGCCGCTACGCCTGCAGGTATGCCGACCACCTCATTACCGCCGCTGGGGCCGACGTAATAGAGAACCAGATCCTCCCCAACTACGAGTCGGGACTCGAAGAGGCGGACCGGTCGCTCTCGGACGTGGACGTCACGGCAGAGCTGGCGGTCAACGTGGGCGACCCGGACGAAGTCGTCGCGCAGGTTCGTGAACGTGGGGAGCACGTCCTCGCGGGTTCGGAACGGTACAACCCGGATCCGCGGTCGATTCAGCGCATTGCTACCAATTAACTCGATAATATGACTGACGAGGAGATCGCCGACACCAACGGCATCACCGATGAGCCCGACGACGTCATTGCGGAACTGCAACGTCTGGAGGACACCGGCGTGACGCGCATTCTCGTCGGAACCAATGTCGGCCAGCCGGTGGGGACTATTCGGACGTTCGAGCGCGAAATCTTTCCATCCTTCAGCTCAAATTCGTCAATACCTTTATTCCTTCTACTGGAGAACGCCGGTCCATGGAAATCATCGACGTAGAAGCGTATCCCGTCAACGTCCCCGTTGTCACGCTCGAGGATGGGGGTATCGCCCCGTACGTAACGAACCACGGGCAGGTAACCGACGTAGACCGGATGCTCATCCGGGTCGAGACCGACGAGGGTGTCGTCGGGTGGGGCGAGATGCGGATGTTCCTCTCGGCGGCAGCTACCAAATCTGTCATCGAGGAGGGCATCGCCCCGTGGGTCGTCGGTTGCTCCCCCTTCGAGGTCGAGGGAATCCGTCGGCAGATTTTTATCGAATACACTAACGTCGACATGTTCTTCGCGCCGATCGAGATCGCCTGCTGGGACATCGTCGGCAAGTCCCTCGGCAAGCCGGTCTACGAACTGCTCGGGGGGTCGACCGCCCCGAGTCTGAACGAGCGGACGAACGAACCCGACGATGTTGATGCTGAGCCCGTCGACGTCGCCTACTGCCTCGGCATCCTCTCGCCCGAAGAATCCCGGGAACACGCAGCGAAGGCGCTCGACGAAGGGTTCCCGGTACTGAAGACGAAGGCCGGCCGCGACTGGAAGCAGGACGTTGAGCGGATCAAGGCCATGCACGACGAGGTTGACGGGCAACTCGACTTCAGGTTGGATCCGAACCAAGGGTGGCGATTCGACGAGGCAGTCCGCGTCGCCGCATCCCTCGACGACGCGGGCGTCTACCTCCAGTACCTCGAACAACCCATCCGGGTAGACGCTCACGGGACGCTGGCCAAACTCCGGGAACGGACGACCCAGCCTATCGGCCCGAATGAGGATACCTACATCGCGCACAACCTCACGGAGATGATCCGGAAGGATGCGCTCGACGTCGCCGTCATCGACATGACTCCCGCCGGAGGCATTTCGGCCGTGCGCCAACTGGCGAGCATCGCCGAGGATGCAGGCGTTCCAACGACTCACCACTGCGCGTTCGACCTCGGAGTGCGAACTGCGGCTATCGTCCACACTGTTAGCGGCGTTCCGGGGTTCAACCTCCCGCCGGACTCCGTCTACTACGCCTGGGAAGGCGATGTCCTCGCCGAGCCCCTCTCCGTCGAGGACGGCGCCATCCTGGTGCCCGACGGCCACGGTCTCGGCGTCGAGGTCGACGAGGCCAAGGTCGCCGAGTACGCCATCGACCTCGACTGAGTCACAGGGCAGTTTACGCTCGTATTCGCACTCGAGGTGTTCGAGCGGCCAATCGTACCAGGGGCCGCGGTCGCCCGCTGGTGTGGACCGACCGCGGCATCGTTCCAACACGTCTCTCAGAAAGAGCAGCACATCAAGACTCGATCGGCCGGGAGAGGCCTCGACGCTAAGCACTTCGGGCGTCTCACGATCGACCATCGCCCAGATGTAGTGCTCGGTGCCGTCGGTTTCGATCTTTGTTTCATCGGGGGCAACCTCCTGACGAGCCCGGCAGTCAGGCTCGAACAAGTGGTCTAAGCGATGAAACTACTACCTGATCACTTCGTACGACTTGTCCAGGAACGGCTCGATTCGTCGGTATGAGAGACCAGCATGATACAGAAATACCACAACGACACGCTGACGGAGCGGCGGGAGGGGGCCGGCCCAAGCTTCATATAACCGACCATACTCACAGTAGTATGGTGTGTAATATCATCGGTGGAGAGAAGTACTCGTGGGCGAGCCGAACGTACGAGGAGGTCCAGGAAATCGCGGAACAGGACGGCTCGATCCTGGTACTCCCGGTCGGGAGCATCGAGCAACACGGCCACCACCTCCCCGTCGCAACCGATACCATGCTCGTTGACCACGTTGCGGACCTCGCTGCCGAGCGCGTCGTCGACTCCGTTCCCATCCTCGTCGCACCTCCCATTTGGTCCGGCCACTCACCGCATCACATGCCGTTCGGCGGTACTATCACTCTCGACCATGATGGTCTCCTCGACGTAGTCGAGCAGGTCGTCGATTCCGCGCTCGAGAACGGCTTCGACGGCCTATTCTTGCTGAACGGCCATGGCGGGAACTCCTCGCTCATCAGCAGCGCCACCAGCATCATCGGGACGAGCCACCCGGACGTGGAGGTGCTCGGGCTCACATACTTCACGCTCGCAGCGTCGTTCATCGACGAGATCCGCGACAGCGACGTCGGTGGAATGGCCCACGGCGGCGAGTTCGAGACGTCGCTCATGTTGCACCTCCGCCCGGATCTCGTCCGGGAGGAGCGGCTCGAAGGGACGTACATGGACGAACCCTACGAGTGGGGCGGAAAGGACCTTTTTGAGCCCGGGCCCCTCTCCGTATATCGCTCGTTCGATGAGTACACTGAGTCAGGCGCGATCGGCGACCCTAAACTCGCAACTGCCGAGAAGGGCGCCGAGATATACGAACGCCTCGGGGACGAACTCGAACGCATGCTGACCCAGCTCTACGAGCGCAACCAGTAGTTCCGAGAGGTCGTCTCGCGCGGTAATCGACGAGGTTTATTGCAAAGTGCCTTGTGGAAACAGGAAGCCCCACCCTCACGGAGCGAACGGTGTCAGCCGTGAACGAGTAGGGTGGGGAGGAAGTCACAAGAATTGTGGAAGAATCAGCGGACGGCGATACCCGTTAGGGTGTTCGCCGTCCGCCTCCATGTCACTGGTTGTTCGCTTCGGGAGACGACAATAATTCTTGCTGAATTACTTGACTTCGCACGTTAGACGAAGATTCCCTCGATTTCCTGCATGAGTTCGTCGGTGCTTCGGCTTGGAGTCGTGAGTGCCCACGAGAGGAGGTTTTCGACGCTTTCGCGGAAGGATCGCTTGATCTCGCTTCGGAGCGACGTCGCTCGTGCCAGGATCGTTCCAAGAGCGCTGTGTGCAGTCCCGAGCTTGAGGAGGCTGTAGGCCAGCATCAGCAGGTGCCAGTGGCGACTGGCACCTGCGGCATGCCGGAGCTCGCAGTCTCCAAAACCAAGATCCTGCTTTGTGTCCCTGAAGAACGTCTCGACCCGCCATCTCATCGCGTACAACTGGATGAGATGGCTCGCTGGTGCGTCGATCTTGTTCGAAACGATGTACTTCACGCTCGGTTCCTCGTCCTCGTCGCTCGAGTCTTTCTTCGTGATCAGCAGCTTCACCTCACCAAGTCGGCTTACGTCGCGTTTCTGGGTCCAGATATGGTAGGTTTCACCGTTGACCGTGCGCGGGACTGTGTCGATGCGCTTGGCGAGCGCATCGACACGGATCCGTTCACCGCCGTAGGTGACGCGTGCGTCGCTTTTGACTGCCGACACCCACTCTTTCCCAGCGGCTTCGAGCTCCGTGACGAATTCCTCGGAGCAGTAGGTAATATCGAAGAGATAGGTGTCCGCGGGGACACCTCTCTCGAGGCACTCATCGACGAGTTCGAGTGCGAGTTCGACACGCCGTTTGGCGTCCTTTTCATAGAGGCGAAACGCAAGCGGGTAGGTGGTTTTCTCGTCGGCGTAGATCGCGTAGATGAGGTTCTGGCCCCAGATGTATCCTGGGACGGTATGGTCGTAAAATTTCCCAGCGTTGGGTATCTGCTCGCCGGTTTTGTGCGTGAAGGTGTCGTCAATGATGACGACACCGTCACTGGTCCATTTCGTATCGTTGGCCTGTTGAAGCAGTGCTAAACGTTCGTTGTTGAGTTGGTCTTCATCCCAGTCGTATTCGGTAAGGAATTTGTTGAGGGCTCGTTCGCTTTTGGCTGGGAGAACGTGCGTCGAGATGCCTTGAACGGTCTTGTTGCTGGCCGCAACAAGACCTGTCACGTAGGTCTTAGCGTGGTGTTTCTGCCGCGTCGAGAAGCAGTCCAACTGATCGATCGGCTCGGTACACGATAGGAATGACGTTACGGGAAGCATTGCCAGTTCATGCTATCTCTACGCGCTCTACCAGCATAACGTGCGAAGTCAAGGAATTAGGGTTGAACCCTCTCATAGAGCGGTTTGGCACTGGGTACATCGGCTGGCTGATCGCGGTTCTGACTTGCTGACGTCCACGAGAGCGGAGCTCTCGTGCGGCCCATCAGAACGCGTCACGTTCTGAGGACGACGAAGCCGTCGCGAGTCGCAGTTGATAAGACTGTTGTCAAGAGTACCGGGAACAGTCTTGGTTATTCGTCGCAATAGATCTCGACACGGACTTGATTCTCGACGCCCAGTTGTCGGACGCCGCGGCACCGATTCGGCGGCCGCATTCCTCCATGGACTCCGCGAGACACATTATCTCTCCGAGGAGGTGTTCCTCGTCGATCATTCGGCTACCGGACTGCACTTGCTCGATTAGGGCTGAACAGTCGGGTCGACTATGCCGACCGAAACTTCACCGAAACGTGGTTTCACACGCTCATATTGCGAGTCGACCGCTTCCACAACCCGTGGGTGAGAAGTCGAGCGAGCACCCACCGGATAATTGATCAAATTGTGCACTACTATGACTATCAGAGACCGTATTACTCTTCCAATTAATGAATACTACTCAAAGCGGCACTGCGTTATACAGTGCCGATTGTTAGAGTCATGAATCTAGGTTCGAACACCTTACGCCCATACGAGTGTAACACCACTCCCGACCTAACTACATTGGCACCTTCCAAAACGGCTATAGCGGTTTTCGGGGACAGTCAAGACGGTCATTGTCCACTTCTGGATTACGTCGTAAGAATCGTCTTTCTTCGGGGTCCATAGTTAGTGGCTCTCTCTAATGAATAACACAGACAAACTCCTTCACATATATCGAATCATGGGCTCCCGCGGACAGGATTATTATCTTGACGCATAGTTCAATTCAATAACATTGACTGTCGAGAGGAGCGAGTTCTGGAGTTCGGTTTCAGTATCGTTCTCCTGTAGACGATGTGCTGGACCGGAAACGCTTAGCGCACCGATGACTATCTCCTCTGGGCCCATGATCGGTGCCGAGATTGTTTGCATCCGCGGTTTATACTCTTCTCGCTCAAACGCGATGCCAGTCTCTTGGACCTCCTCTAACTCCACAAAGAGGTCCTCGCGGTCGGTAATGGTGTTCGCCGTTTTGGCGGGCATTCCGTGCTGGTCGAGGATCTCTTCGACACGTTCGTCTGGATAATGGGCCAGCATGGCTTTGCCCGCTCCGGAGGAATGCATATGAAAATGCATGCCAGGAGAGGTTTCGTAATCGATGCTGCGACTACTAAGCATCACGTCGAGGGCGACACAAAGTCCCCCCTCTTCGATCGACAGTGTCACCAGTTCGCTGTTCGATTCCTGTGCGAGCTGATTGATGTCATGTCTGGCGACGTCGTAGAGCGGAATGGACTCGCGGATGGTGGTCCCCAACTCCAGATATTGGAGGCTCAGTTTATATTCGCCGTTGATTTTCATCACGTATCCAAGTTGCTGAAGAGTGCTTAGGTAGTCATGAGTGACGCTCGGTGGGCGATCGACACGTTCGGCGAGTTCGGTAACGCTGATCGGCCCGGAAGCTTTCATTTCCTCGACGAACTCCTGCATCGTCAAGAGGGCTTTTATTGGCCGATTCGCTGGTTCGGTCATGCACTACGGTCACCTCCGAGACATAAATACATTCGGAAAAGTCGAATCACTGCTATCTCCCCCCTCGTTCCATCTCTCGCAGGAACGAGTGATGCAGTGATCGGATACTGGTCATAACCAGATTCGACTATTGGGAATATGAGAACGTGGTTTATCAACACCCACTGAAGCTCAAATTCCGCAATTCAACCCATCAAAGAGGAATTTTTATGTACTTCCAAAATGGATGTGTCGGTGTTGCATGGCACAAGATGCTACTAACCTCGGCCAGCGTGACCAGCAATTGTCGTTGATCGACGCTGACGTCCACCAACGGTGGTCTGACGACGAGGAGATCATCCAGTACTTGCCGGAACGGTACAAAGACGATGGCCTCGTCCTGCCAACGTTGCTCTACCGTAACCCGGGCGAGTTCCTTCGTCAGGACGAAATCACTGAGGACGAAGGCAAACCAGGTAGCGATCTAAAGAAAATCGCCACTGATCATCTCGATAAGTACGACATTGACTATGCGGTGCTGACAGGGAACTCGTGGTTCAACCTCGCTGCGCTCCCGAACCGTGACTACGCGGTTGAGCTTGCACGTGCGTTCAATGAGTGGCTTGTCAACGACTGTCTCCCTGTCGACGATCGTTTTCTCGGTTCCCTGTACATCGCGCCGAAAGCGCCCGAAAAATCTGCTGACCTGATTCGGGAGTACGGCGATCACCCGCAGATTCGTCAGGTGATCCTCCCCGGCGGCGCCGAAGTACCGTACGGTCGTCCCCAGTACTGGCCGATCTACGAGGCGGCTCAAGCGAACGACCTTGCCGTTGCCGTTCACCCCTACTCCGAGGGCCACGGCACGAGCAACCCGCCGACCGGGGCCGGAGCGCCAAACACGTACATCGAGTGGCATACCCTCCTCGGCGCTTATTACATGGGGCAACTCGCTAGCCTCGTCACCGAGGGCGTGTTCGTCGAGTACCCCGACCTGCGATTCGCGTTTATCGAGGGTGGATACGGTTGGGTGCCACACTTCATGTGGCGCCTCGACAAAAACTGGAAAGGACTTCGGTCACAGGTTCCGTGGCTCGAGAAGAAACCAAGTCACTACATTAGAAACAACGTCTGGTTCGCGAGCCAGCCTATCGAAGAACCGGAACAGCCCGAGCATCACAACCACATCCTCGAGATGATGCATGCCGACGAAACCCTGATCTACGCGTCAGATTATCCTCACTGGGACGGTGACGATCCAAACTGGGGGCTCCCACCGATGGACGAGGAGATGGAACGGGCAATCAAAGCGGACAACGCGCGGGAGCTGTGGAACCTTCCCGCGGATCCAGCAGACCTGAAGTAATCATGGCCAAGAACCGATACGAGATCTGTCCGACATCGGAACTCGAACCCGGAGATCGGCGCATCGTAACGTTAGACGGCTTTTCGGTCGGCGTGTTCAATATCGACGGCGAATATTTCGCGCTCAAAAACGATTGTCCGCATCAGCGAGCACCCCTTTGTGAGGGTAAACTGAGCGGGACGACCCGGTCGAACCGCCCAGGAGAGTACGAGTGGGAGCGTGACGGGCAGATCATCAGTTGTCCTTGGCACGGGTGGGAGTTCGACGTGACTACCGGCGAGTCGGTGTTCAACCCACACGAGGTGAAAACAATGACGTTCGAGGCGACCACCGAAACTGATGTCCGTTCAGACGGCGCAGGCGGAGAGGATCGTTCTGATTCGGATGTCTGTGACGATTGCGGAGTTGAGCTTCAGGGCGACGAGCCGCCCGTAGAGACGTACGACGTCGAAGTCGAGGAGGAAATCGTAGTGATCCATCGATGAGCAGATCGAACTGGACAGCCGACGTTGACCGCTTCCGTGATGAACTGGATACCGTCGTATTCGTGGTTGGAGCGATCCTGACGGTACTCGCGATCGGAGCGATCGCCGTGCAACCGGACAGAGCGTCCCAAGTGTTGGGCGACACGAACACCTTCCTCTGGTCGAACGTCGGTTGGGTGTACCTGTGGGCGATGTTCTTGGCGGTCGTGTTCTGTCTGTGGTTACTAGTCGGTCCGTGGGGTCGTATCAAACTCGGCGGCGAGGACGAAGAACCTGAATTCTCGTTTTTCGAGTTCTTCGCCATGTTGTTCTCGGCGGGGCTTTCGACGGGTCTCGTTTTCTTTGGTCCGTCGGAGGCGCTGTTCCACTACGATGCAGGCCCCCCGTTTCTCGGTGCCGAAGCGGGAACTGAAGCGATCATTCCAGGGGCGGTCCAGTATACGATGCTCCACTGGGGGCTCTCGCCGTGGTCAGCGTACCTACTCGTGGGCGTGACGATCGCATACTTCGTCCACCGACGAGGTGCTCCGATCAAGCCGTCCACGATTTTCGCACCGTTCATCGGCGTCGAGAACCTCGATAAGTGGTGGACCAAGCCGCTCGACATCATGATTGTCGTGCTCTCGGTCGGCGGGGTCGCAGTCTCACTGGGGTTCGTCGTCACCCAGTTTACGACCGGCATTACGTACAATACCGGATTCGAATTCTCGAATCTGATGTTGCTGTTGCTCACCGTCGGTCTCACGATCGGATTCACGATTTCAGCAGCGGTCGGCATTAATCGGGGCATTCTCCGGGTATCAACGCTAAACGTCTGGCTATTTGTGATACTGCTTGGGGCATTGTTCATCTTCGGTCCGACAGTGTACATCTTCCAGGTCGGGACCGAAGCCTTCGGTGGATACATCGCGAACTTCGCTGAGATGAGTCTGTATATGGACACGGCCGGAGATGGTGCATGGGTCGGCGCGTGGACGATCTTCTACTGGGGATGGTGGTTCTCGTTCGCACCAATGATCGGTATCTTCATCTCGCGTATCTGTCGCGGTCGAACCATCCGTCAAGTGATGTTCGCCGGCCTCGCTGGGACGACGGCCGCGTCATTCATCTGGTTCATCGTTCTAGGCGGTACCTCGCTGTGGGCCGAACACAACGGCGCCGCAGACATTCTCGGTCCGGTCGGCGAACAGGGGGAGGAGGTCGCTGCGTTCCCGCTGTTCGAAGCGATCATTCCAACGATGGAGGTTGGCGGCACGACGATTCCGTTCGGTGAGCTATTCGCTGGCCTCTACCTGCTGCTGGTGTTGACCTTCCTCATCACGACTGTCGACTCGACGACGCTCAGTCTAGCCATCTTCACGAGCGAGGGGAACGAGCACCCCTCCACGGTGAACCGAGTCGTCTGGGGCGCTCTAGTCGGCCTGTTGACCTCGTTGCTCTTAATCGCCGGCGGACTCCAAGCCCTGCAAAACCTCGTTGTCCTCATCGGACTTCCGATCGCGTTCGTACTCTTCCTCTGTCTCGCCGGGATGATCATCGAACTCGAGAAGCACCATCCAGTGTTACTGACCGAACGGTACACGGACGACGACCCCGCCGACGAGAACATCTCGACACCGTCAGTGAGCGTCTCCGACGGGGGTCAACCGGCGCCCGAGGAGTGAGAGATAGTTTTGCTGTAGTTCTAACGGTAATATAGCGCAATTCACACTCTCTATGCAACCGTTCACCGGAAACAGGAATCCCTTGTAGACCGGTTCGAAGACGCCCGCTTAATTCCTGTACTGGCTTTTGGAGCCAGTCCTCATAACCCGACAAAACGGGTCAACTGAAGACCGTCTTCCGTCGGCGATCAGTCCTGATTGGTTGGGACGTTGATGACGGGCATCCGTGACTGTAAGAGGACTGACTGTCCGACGCTTCCGAAGAGGGCCTTCCCCGTCGGCGACCGCTTTTCTCCAGCGATCACCACGTATCGGGCCTCAACCTCGTCCGCATATCGAACGATCTCCGCAGCTGGGTCCCCGACTCGAGCGACCGCTTTAAACGTCATCCCCGGTTCTGGTGCTCTGCGTTCGATGAGTTCATCGATGTGTTCCTGGACACGTGCGTTCTCGGTGACATCGATTCCGTTCACGTCGACGTTGAGTATCTCAACGAGTTCGTTTCGCGTGAGGACGTGGAGAACGTGCATGTCTTCTCCGAGGTCGTCTGCAAGTCCTATTGTTTCAGTGAGTACAGCCGTCGCCTTCTCAGTCGTATCGATAGCTGCGACCAACGTCATGGCTTCGTCTTGTGCCAGTACCGCTATAATTCCATCGTCAGTATTTGACGACGAGACTGGGACCCTCAATTTGGCAAGCGTGGCAGTTATCGAGTAGTTCGAGACTCTGGATGAAATGCGTAGAGTTAACACGGATGATCCCAATGTACTGAGTGCTAGTATGACCGGTAAGACAGTAGTTCTCGGAGGCTCTGGAGCGATGGCTTCCGGGTGCGTTTACGATCTGTACAAAACGTCGGATTTCGACGAAGTCGTCATCGCGGACTTCGACGAGGAAAATAG
The DNA here is from genome assembly GCF_003344565.1 of Saliphagus sp. LR7. Taxonomy (NCBI): domain Archaea; kingdom Methanobacteriati; phylum Methanobacteriota; class Halobacteria; order Halobacteriales; family Natrialbaceae; genus Saliphagus; species Saliphagus sp. LR7. Next base: position 21,294 of record NZ_QPND01000031.1, read on the forward strand.
CCGTCGATTACTCGAGACCATCGACGATGATCGATTTACGTACGAATCGGTCGATGCAACCGATACGGACGATCTGGTCAGCGTGCTTGAGGATGCTGACTATGTTGCCAACGGACTACCGTATCAGTTTGAAGATAACGTCCTCGAGGCGATTGAGGAAGTCGGTGGCATCAGTGGAGTCGACTTGAACGCGTTCGACTTCGACCAGATCCTGGACCGGTCGGACGAGTTTGTTGCTAACGATAACGAGCTGTGGTTCGCTAACGGTGGCCTCGTGAGTACAATCGCCCTTGGAATGCTGGGCTGTCAGCAGTTCGACGAGGTAGACGAGGTCAACTTCTACTGGGGGATGTGGCGGCTGTTGACGCAGACAACCCCCGGATTGACCGATACTGTGACCTACGAACACGACCCGAACGTCGACGAACGGGCGAAGTGGGCCGACGGCGAGGTCGTCAACGATTTGCCCGCGTTCAGCCAGAAGCGACGATTCGAATTCCCGTCTCCAATCGGCGATCAAGAGACGTACGTGATCTCCCATCCTGAGCCGATAACGTTCCCGAAAGCCCCGATCGCCCAGGAGACGAACGTTGATCATGTTATCACCCGGGGCGTCTGGCACGACGAGTGGACGCGGTACGAACAGACGTTACACGCGATGAACGCGTTCGAGGAGGAGAACGAGGACGTCCTCGAGACGATTCAAGACCACGTCAAACAGGAAGGCCAGCGTGCGGACCAGTGGGACGATCCCGACAACCTCCTCCCAGATCAGGACTGGATCCCACAGACGATCCTCTCGGTTGAAGTCACCGGAACGGTCGACGGACAGGAAGAAACTGCGATCCTTCACTTCGAACAACCGTATCCGTTCTTCGACGGCAACGAGATCACGCCCATGCGGGAATACGGAATATACGTCGGCGTCCCGATGTCAGTGACGCTCCAACTAATGGCTGAGGGCGAAATCGACACCGATGGAGTCTTCATTACCGAGACGAGCGGACTCGACCCAGAACGGTACTTCGAAGAGATGGAAGCGCGTGGTTTCAACCTTGACGTCGAGACGGTTCCGGACCATGCTTCTGCACCACTGCCGTTCAACTGACCTAACGCAGCAGCCACCAAACACCCGATAAGCATCACGTCTCACAATCAACTGCGTTGGTGGTTTCATCGAGGGTTACTGATTCTTTCACCGCTCGGTCCGAGTAGCCTACTCTGTCACGCCCGCTTGCACGAATCGGTCATTTGATGAAACCCAGCTTGCACTCAAAGGGGGCCCAGATTCAGACGATCAGTGCCAAGCCAGACTATTTCCGTAAAGTCCGCGAAGGTGGCGCACCCGATTGATGCTTCATCGAGCACGACAATCAGATTACCTTTGAATTCTTTCATAGTCAACTAATTACATATAGGCGTGATTGATGGGTACGGGTTGTGCCTCCGAGGAACGTCCACTTCACTAACCGGCTAATTCAACAGATGGTCGTATATTGTGCGGAACCACTCAGGACACGGCTCGATATGGGCGGATTTCTTGGGTTTATCGGGCATACTATGAGGGCATCCATCTTCCGCCGCGTTTGTTGTGTTTCTCCTGGATTCTTTCTTCGTCCTCAGAATCGGAGTCAGCGGTTGTTCGGCGTGGTTTTTGATAGCTCAATCTCGCTTTGTTGAGCACCCACCAGCAACTCGGGATCGAGTACTTCGCATCGTACGTGTCGTCAAGATACTGCTGGACGAGTGCCGGGGCCCACGCCGGCACGTCGATCTCGAGTTTGTCCGGTGGTTCGTGCACCGTTTCTTCGAACTTTTTGCACTGCTTTCCGAGAACTTTCGGCTCCTTCCAGTTCGCTTAGCATCAGTAACGGCGCGCTTGAGTGACTCATCGGTGTTGAGTCGCGTGAACCAGCTATCTGTATAGGACTGGATCTCTGTCGGGAGACGACCGAACACGAGTATTCACGCGACGTGTTCAATCGAACGCGCTTCCTCCCACGACTGGAGTCCTGTTTCTTACTATCGTCGGAATCCACCCGGTAATGCCCTCGAGTGCATCCCAACTAGCATCTCCCGACGAAATTCCACCCATGCCGGACGAGCTTGCCTCCCCCAGGCTCAAACTCGTTTATCTCGCGCTTGTTTTCTGTGAGGGGGCGATGGCTACGGACCTCCAGCGGAGCCTTGGACTGTCAAAACTCACGCTGTTGCCGATTCTCGCGATGGTCAGGGCAGACGGGCACATCCAGCGTACGGCCGACGGATATATGATCACTTGACTCGGATGTCGATTAACTCGCCCATCTCGTGAGTCGGCGAGTCATACTGAACGTGGAAATTGGAGTTGTACGAACGCTCGAGGCATTCCTCCGTTCGTTCAACGTTAACTACGATCGTTGGGAGGCCATCCCATGGTGGGAGAATTTCCTCTTCTCGACCGTCTTCGATCGCGCGCTCTGCCTCTGCCGGCGTGATATCGGGCTCGTCCGAAAAATCCCTCGAAGCCCACACATCGACCATACAGCGTTCTGGTGCCCCGTCGATCGGTTCTGTGTATACCACCGATGGGTCGATACCCAGGCGATCGAGTTCACTCAAGTCGACCGACGCAAAGCACATGAGTACTTCTCCACAATCCTCGATCCTGGCGTGCTCTATCGTCGCGTTTAGTGTCGCCTTTGGGAGTGTATCACTCTGATACGATCGTCCATCGTATTTCTCGGTTGGAACACTAAGCGGCTCTTGGAAGCGGAAGGTGACATCGCGTCCTTCGGAATCACACAGTATCCGAACAAGTGATGCTGTTCGCGAAGAGTCCTCACCTGCACCGCTCATTCGGTGCCCTCCCTGGGTTCTGAGGTGTGGACGATTTCCACGTCAGCGCCACGCCAGCGTTTGGGAACGGTGACGTGCGCCCTGTTCCCGAACGGTTTGGCTGTACCGTTGAGAACTTCCCAAACGTCGATTTCAAAGCGGTTCACCATGTCTATGTATCGTTTTCGAATATACTTAATTGGTATCGTACAGGTGAGTGAGCGTCGCGAGGAATTGGATCGCGACGTTCCTGCATATTCAGGTGCTGTGACGTCCCCGTCTGCCGTAAACGGTGGGACTCCCTCGTTGGTCAACTACCCCGCCCTGAACGCCTTCGGCGTTCTGCGGACGGGGCTTGCGTGGCTTCGGTCGGGAGTTGTGGTCCCGGACCGACTTGTGTGCCGGTGCGGTCGGTCGGCAGAGGCAATGTAATTGGACGTGACCTCGGCGACGTCGCGGCAAGTCGAGCGTGCTCAGAGCGGTCGCGTCGTCGGTCCGTCCTTCGAGGCCGGTTGACGGCGGCCCGTCCGGAGCGAGGAACCAACCCTTTCCCACACCGACGTGTTGGTTCGGCACCCATTGCTGGGCTGTCTGAAGCCCGCTTCGGACGACAGAGGACGCCGAACCGGTCGATACTAACTGTTTCGCCCACCTTCGCAACGCGATTCCTCCCCTCCCTACTCGCGGCTTCGCCGCTCGGTGAGGAAGGAGACTCCTCGCTACTGCCTGTTGAAAGGTGGGAGGCTGGCAAACTCGACGTGCTCGGAACCTTCGTACCCCTCATGGTCACCGAGCTTGAACGGGAGGGTGGCGGGTTGATTGCCTCGACCGGCGACGACCAGAGATACGTCGGGCGGTCCTCGGAAGGGGGAAGTTCGAATCCGATAAGTCACATTGGAAGTGAACAGCTCAAGATATGCCGTATACTGCCGCGATCGCCGACGAGGGGCGGCTCACCGAGGCCGAGCGGGTCCGGCGACTCGATCCGCCGACCGGCGAGGTCGAGATCGTGCTCGATACGGACACTGCCAACGAGGTCGACGACCAGTTCGCCCTCGCGTACGCATTGTTCGCCGAGACGATCGATCTGCAGGCCGTCTATGCGGCGCCGTTCGATAACGCGAACTCGAGTGGGCCGGCCGACGGGATGGCACAAAGCCACGACGAGATCGTTCACCTCCTCGAACTCGCAGGCCACGCTCGCCCCGATCGCATCGCCTACCGCGGTGCTAGGGAGTATCTCGACGATGGGTCGATCACTTCCGCGGCTACGACGGATCTCATCGAGCGAGCGCGCGGTCGTTCGAGCGAGGATCCCCTCTACGTCGTCGCGATCGGCGCACCGACGAACGTCGCCGCGGCGATCGACCAGGCTCCTGATATCGTCGATCAGATCGTCGTCGTCTGGCTCGGCGGCCATCCCTACGGGTGGCATACCGCCTGCGAATTTAATCTCCGCCAGGACCGTCGTGCTTCGCGGGTTCTCTTCGACAGTGGCGTCCCGCTCGTCCACGTCCCCTGCAAGAACGTCGCCGAACAGCTCCAGACGACGGTGGCGGAGCTCGACGCCTATCTGTCGGGCAACGGGCCGTTGAGCGAGTATCTCCTCGAGATCGTCACCGACCTCGAACCCGACCGTGGAGTCTGGTCCAAAGTAATTTGGGACCTGGCACCGCTTGCTTACCTCATCGACCACGAGTGGATTCCGACCAATCTCGTGCACAGCCCACGACTGTCGGACGATCTCCGATATACGCACGACACCAGTCGGCACCTGATCCGGGTCGGGATGGATGCCCGCCGCGATCGGATCCTCGAGGACGTCTTCCGAACGCTCGAGGGCCGCTGACCCGCCAGCGACCTGGGTGGCACGATCAGGGTGAGGGCCAGCGGGGCGTAACTCTGAGGTGGTTCACCGAGCTGACTGGCGAGCGAACGCCCGAAACGGATTGACGTGGGTCATAGGGATCGGCAGAGGAGTTCATAGTTTCAGTCAATGTGCGGTTTCCCAGTCGGCTGATTTCTTCGTGAGAACCTCCGATCGTCCTCCAGCTGTTTTAGATCGGCATGGACATCGGAGACGTCGCGGTCGACGAGTCGTGCAGCTTCACGCATACTTGATGGGCGCTCTTTGGCGATCGCCTGGACGAGATCGAGGCGCAGCGGAGTGAGGTTGTCAACGAGATCGTCATAGGTTCCGAACTGCAGTACTGCACGCTCATCGCTTGCATCCAGTTCATCAGCCTCGGCAGTCTGGATACACTGAAGCGTGTCCTCTCGGAGCTGTGCTCGGTCCCCGACGGTGATGTGAAGCGTGGTCATGGTTGGGTGTGTTGGATGTGTATTATATCTGCAGTCCAATAGGGACGGGGTGGGTCACCACCAATTATGTCCCAGTATTCGTCAGGGCTGGCCCAAAACTCAACTAATCGGTAGCGTGGAGTCTCCTTTCTCAACGAAGTGAGCGAAGCGAACGGAGTAGGGAGGGGAGGAGCGCGTTCGTCTAGCTGGGCGCACCCATTGAAGAAGATCAACGGCCGCTGCCGGAACCGTTTTGAGTATGGATATGATATGGATATGTATGACTGTCAGCGAGACTCGGCGTGTCGGAGAGCGAGGGCAGGTCACACTCCCAAAGGAGCTTCGTGAAGCGTTCGGACTCGAGGGCGGCGACGAGGTCCGCATTCGGGAAGAAGAGGGAAAAATCGTCATCGACAAGGCGGTCACACGCGAGCGCCTCGCGGAGGGGTATCGCCAGCGCGCCGAGCGCGATCACGCCCTCGCTGAGGAACTCGCGGGCATCAGCCAGGAGGCGAACAGCTCTCTTGGCGACGCACCGGAGACGGACTCCGAGTAACGATGCACGTTCGCCGCGGAGATATCGTCATCGTCGAGTTAGATCCCACGCGAGGGTCCGAACAACAAGGCACTCGTCCCTGTCTCGTCGTCCAGAACGATATCGGGAACGAGAACGCTCCGACGACGATCGTGGTTCCGTTCACGACGTCCTATGGGAATGATCTCTACCCGTTCGAGGTGGAGATCTCGGCTGCGGAAAGCGCGCTCCGCGAGGACTCCGTCGCGATCTGTAGCCAACTTCGGACCGTCTCGATTGCGGACCGAATCGGGAGTGTTGTCGGGTCGGTCCCCGATGAACGACTGGCGGAGGTCGACGACGCTCTCGAATACAGTCTCGGGCTCACGCCCCCGGCCCGCTAATCCCATCCGAGTCCGTCTGTGAGCGCAGAGTCACGAAGCCATGGCACGATCGACAGACCAGGGCCAGCGAGGTGTGTCGCCGAGGTTCGTCACCGAGCTGACTGGCGAGCGAACGCTCGAAACGGATTGTCCTGGGTCAGCCGTCGCGTTTCGTCGGTGCCCACGGCATCGCGGAGTTTCGGGAGGAACCTCTTCGGAAGGTACGTGTATGGATCGGGCTCGCCGCCGCCGGGCTCCGAGGGATCGTACCAGCCGCGGTCCATGCTCAGGAGCACCCGGTCGCCGAGCCCTGCCTCGAGTGCCGCCTCGATGCGCTCCAGATAGTAGGCGTCGGGCTTCTCGCCACCGATGCCGTCGTACTCGATCCACGCGCCGCGGTTTGCGACCGCGTGATGTGTGGATTGGTCGTCTTCTGCCTGGGTGTGAATCCAGACGAATCGTTCGGGAGCGTACCCCACCGCCTCGAGGACGTCGAGTTGGGTGTGGGCAACCGCTCCCGCGACGGTGTGGCTACCGATCAGGGCGCCGGTTTCCGCGCCCGCCGCCGCCGCAGCGCGGAGGATCTTCTCCTCGGTCTCGGTCATGCCGTCGTCGCTCGCCGAGAGCTTGATCCAGGCCGCGCGAATCCCCGTCTCCTCGATTCCCTCGGTCAACTCCGCGAGCATCCACTCGCGGATCTCGTCCTCGCTCGCCTCGACGGCCCACTCGGGGACGAAGGGTTCCTGGTAAATCCCCGTCGGGAGGACGACGGGCAGGCCGGTCGCCTCGGAGACGGTGACGTCGATGTCGGCACGCCGACCCACGCCCATCGGCGTGCATTCGACGAGTGCCGTGACGCCGGCATCTATTGCTGCTTCGATCTCCGGGCCCATCAGCTCGAGCACGTCCTCCGGATCCGCGTCCCGCCAGTGTTCTGCCTCGATCGGTCCGAGGTCGACGAAGATGTGCTCGTGGGGCAGGAGCAACCCCAGCTCGTCCGCGCGTAGCGTCCCCTGTGTCGTGATCAGCCCGGTCATGATTGACAGGACGTGGAGAGCGGGGTTAGCGGTTGCTGTCGCGATCGTCGGATCGGACGACTACGTTAATGGTTCTCGCGGCGATGGTGTAGTATGGACCTCCTCGTCGCCGTTGACGGATCCGAAGAGAGCGACCGGGCACTCGAATACGCCACGACTATCGCTACTGCAACCGACGGCGCGATCACACTGATCCACGCGATCGAACCGGATATCTATGATACTGGCGGTGAAGAGCCGATCTCCGACTCCGACCGCCGGGACAGACTGATCATCGACAGCGTTGACGACGCGGAAAACCAGGGCCAAGCGATCGTCGACGACGCAATCGAGTTCGTCACCGAGCGGGGACAACCCGTGTCGGGTGAACTCCGCTATGGTCAACCGGCGAGGGTGATCACCGATTTCGCTGAGGAAGGAGGGTTCGATGCGCTTTATGTCGGCCACCGGGGCCGGTCGGACCGGGCCATCGAGTTCTTGGGCAGTGTAGCGCGAGATGTGACCGAACATGCGTCCGTTCCGGTCACCGTCGTCCGGTGATCCCGACCGATCGTCGGCTGTGACTCGTTCTACATCAGTTCTTTGTCAAATCAGACGTACAACGCAGCGTTCTGATGGGCATCGCAAACCTTCGGTTTGCTCAAGGGCGTGGCTCGCCGTACGATTCGCAAACGCCCAAATCGGTGGGTTTAGGTGTCTACGGAAGTGTTTACACTCATCCGACGCGGCACGACCGCGGCCATGTCGTGACAATCGGACCGTATCGGATTTCTCAACTGAAGCTCGATGGTACCCCATCAGGAGACGTCGGGTACCGACGCTACACAATCAGGTACCTCCGCCGAAAATCTGAGTGGAACCGCGTTCGGGCGGAACCCAAACGCCCGAACCGACTGCGGCTCAGGGAGAGGAGTAACGGCACCGTGGCAGTGCCAGCACCTCGTCGGTGTGCGAACCTGCAACCACCCAACGAACCACGGACTGGCCATGTGGGAAGCCCCGTCGGTTACAGTAGACGCCGAATCAAATTGAAAGCGGACGAAGTTCGCCCTTCCCGTAACCTCATCGAGGAAATCAGGAACAGACCTTCACAGAACGGACTCGAAAAGTGAGGGATTGCCGCCGCTCGGCGGCG
>NZ_QPND01000032.1:0-28124 GCF_003344565.1 Saliphagus sp. LR7
GGGAGCTCACTCGGAAGTGTATCGTGCATAACCTCACGCAGGCGGCGAGTTAGGGCTCGCCGCCTGCTCTCTTTCTCCGGACGTATCCGGGAGAGGCATCGCCGCCGTCACCGAACCAAGAGACCAAAATACCATAGTTCTGACCCTTCAGCACGCATCAGTAGCGATCGCTACTGCATCTTCTGATCCCGAAATCCCGTCTCTAACGCCGTGAACGTGTGAATGACCGACCTTACCTCGACGCAGTCTTGCGATTCAACAAGGCAATGAATTTCCTGCATGCACCGTAGTGGTGAGATGTCACCGACCAGAGCCCCTGGTCTGACGTTACATACAGGGTGAGTAGATCAAGGAAGGACCACTGTAGTATGCATTGACAGCAATCGGCGGATGTAGGGACTTACTGTTTCGTCACTTCGAATTGGAAGCCCCACGTGAATGTTGGTTCACCAATAGTCACAGAATTTTCAAATGTGAACTCTCCCTCAGGCCAGCAGACATCATCCTCTACGCCTCCCCACAGCGCGGCGTCACCTGAGTACGATTCGCTCGGTTTGAGCTCTATTTGGTTTTCCTCACGAGCCACCCGATAGGGATTATTGTCGGGGTCCGCATTCTCCCAACAGTCTGATCGTCGATCATCTGTCGTCCACGAGGATGGCTGTAAGAGTACGTAGTTAGGCGGCTCACTCGATTCTACGAGTAGGTTCGGGACAGGAATGCTTCCAACATCAAATTGTTGGACGGTATCCGCTTCGTTAGTGAGTGTAAATCGAAACGCAACCGTCTGATCAGGAGTCACCCGACTTGTGGTAGCTTCAACAGACAGTGAAACAGAAACAGAATCAGGTATCTCGCCGGTGGAGGTAACTGACACAGAGCGCCGCTGGAATGACTCGTCATCTGAGGAGTTTGCAGGAGAACTCCCAATCGACGTGCATCCAGCAAGAAAAATGGGTGTGCCGCTCCCAATTGTTGCGAGAAAACGGCGACGATCCATGGCATCTCATCCAGAGTGTGAAGAGAAAAAATTTCGGGAAGGTGAAATAACTATTTTCTCGCCGTGCAAATGCCACTCATCGTCTGTGGTTTGATGGGTAGTTCACAAGAACAGGTAACAGAGGTGGAAGGGTCGGCGTGGATTGATGCATTTAGCGCGGTCAGATCCGATTGGTTTCGGAAGCACCCGTTCCAGATCCCGATAAGATCAGGTTCGCTCACGTTGGTCGGGTAGGCAGCGGCTCCGACGACGGTACAAAACAAATCAGGTGGGACGACGGGGTCACCTCGAAATCATTAGGTGTAGACGTATCTAACACAGCAGCTGATGTGAACAAGTGGTCGGGATGGACGGAGTTCGGGATTGGTGATCCAACACAAATCCTGGGGTTACGCGTGCAGGGGCACAACTTAGACGGAGGGGACCCAAGTCGATAACACGAACCTCAATATCGATGTCGATATCTGATGATGCCACGCTCCATCCAGTACGAACCGATTGCTATTCGTGCTATTTTACGTTGACAAAATCCGCTTTGAATTGACCGTTTGAATTTCCAAAGCGACACCCAGTCAAATGGTTCGTTGTCGATTCATTTGCCTTGGTTAGTTTCATCTCGAATATCATCGGAGGGTCTCTCATCATATACTGACTAATTTCAAGCTGACTCCCTTCTCTAGGAACTATCAAACCATGGACATTACTTCCATCAGAGTGTTCAACATAGAGATCGTTCCGGTGCCACTGATCAGGACCTTCTATTTCGACTGTGTCTCCCTCCTTCGTGTCAAAGGTGAACATACAGATTCACTGTACTCATGACACATAGAGATGGTGGCTCAGCACTCAAGACTGAGGGCCCGTGTTACACCACGAAGTTCGTGTTACGTGCGGAGAAAACAGGTCCCGGAGCGATTACCGAATGCCATGAGGTCTGTCAAACAAATCATCCGTATTGACACTCGTCTATCGGGATGACGGCCGAGTGAGGTTTCTCGTCTGTGAAGATCTATAAGACGCTGACGAAGACTTCGTTGAATACGGCGACGGAAGTGCGATCCTCTGCACTGACGACTACACGATTTACGACGACATCGAGGAGACGGAGACGGTGGACGGTCATCCGGCCGTCACCCACGCCAATACCTACGTGATTGGTGACGCTCACACAAACACCCGCGAGAACCGCGATAGCTTCCTTCGCCAGTCGCTTGCGAAGTTCAGGGGCGTCCCGAAGCACCATCTCCAGAAATATCTCAGCATCCTCCGCCTGAAAGTTAACTCACCGGATGATTGGTTCGAGAAACTGCTGTGTTACAATGTATCGAAATGAGCGTATCATTTTTGGCAATATAATATCAGAATCCGCACTCCAACATCACGATACGACGATGGCGTCAACGGCAGATAAATTCGCTACTCAAAGCGAAGAATTGACAATCATCCGATTCCTCGGCTTCTTTTGATATGCCCGCCGCATATGGAATATATACGGTTGCCATAGCATATATCTCAGCGGTGGCGGTCTCCTTACTGGCATACGGCGCCGCTGACCACCGCCGTCAATCCGACAGTCTCATCGGCATTTTACAAGTTGGGGCCGGGTTAATCGTGGGGCTGTATCTGCTCCTGTTTCAGTTTGAGGGAGTGACTGATTCACTCGTCCGCGGGCTGACCCACGGGCCGGTCACGGCGCGATCGTACCTCCTTCTGGCAATGGTCGCCGGTGTCGTCACGATGGATTACCTGTTGCGGCGGCTCATTCCGACCGTGGACGCCGGCGTCCGGCGTCTCATGACTCGAGACGAACCCATCGGGACAGGCGAAAGTAGGATTGAGAAGCCACGACGATCAGTGCTCGGCGTGAGCTTGGGCATCGCCACGGCGGGTTTCACGGGCGGGTTTACGTTGTTGGACGGGGTCCTGCAATCGCGGAATGGCGGGGCAAACGGGATTTCGGAGTTCCGACAGCGTGCGACGTTCGAGGCGCCCTACTTCCCCGCGGCCTTAGACTTCAGCGAGCAAGGCTATGGGTACGTGGCATCGCTTGAGGAGGGGATATTCAGATTCGAACAGCCCTCGTCCGACCAGGAGTCGCTCAACTTCACGAAGGTCGCCTCCGACATCCAGTATCCCCAGGGCGTCGAGGTGTCCGGTGATACCCTTTATACCGTCGACAATGGAAGTGCGGCCAGCGGCAAGTACGATGCGGAGAACGGATATAACGTGTTACAGGAATCGAATGGCAAAGTGCTCGCCTTCGATATCGAATCTGACGGCTCACTCCGTAATCGGCGCACCATCCTTTCGAACCTCCCCGTCGTGAATAGCGACCACGCCCTTCACCAGATTGAGACCGGGCCGGACGGAAGACTGCACCTCTCCATCGGGCACCTTGGCGGGCAGAAGTACCCCGAGATGTTTGACGGGAAGAACTACGAACCGAGCGATGCGGACCATCCCAACCACGAGTATCTCGGGGCCGTGATCTCTTTCGATCCGGATGGCTCGAACGTCGAGATCGTGGCCACCGGACTACGGAACGTCTACGACCTTACGTTCGACCAAGATGGCAACCTGTTCGGCGCGAACAACGACGGGATGTCAGTGCGGTCGAAAGTCTGGGAATCACTCCTCCACATCACCGAGGGCGCAGACTTCGGCTATCCGGAGTATGGCACATTCGGTTCAAGTCCGTCCGACGAAGACGTGACGGATCCATTGTGGATTCTGGATGGCGTCCAGTCGACTGGCGTCGAAACGATGGACAAACTCGGTGCTGAGGACGGTATCGTCGTGGCACTCGCCAACAAGATAGCGTTCGTCCCGATCGGACGGGGCGAGGACGGCGTATACGTGCCGAAGTTTCTCCGCCCCGAGCCGAGTATCATCGAACCGGACGGAATTCCAATCGTTGTCGAAGCGGGCCCGGATGGTTTGTTGTGGGTTGGCTCCATCGGGCAGGACGATACGTTCACACTGTACGAACCCGCGTCCTGAGCCAAAGTCAGGATCGAGCAAGCGGGTCGCGCGACGGCTGGCACGGGTTGCGAGATCTAAGGAGCCCACCCTCATCAGTCATGCAAGGCATGGGCGAAGTCGCGGACGAATTGCTCTTCGCCGTTGTCGATGGCCGTGACTTCCGCACTTGGGGCGAGGGGGTTGGGCATCTGAATCGAAGACGAGGTCCGTAATCGACAACCAAGGAACGTCTATACGTAATTTTGGGCGTTTGCAAGCCAGAGGATCCGTTTCCAATAGGTATGTACTCGTGAGCGTCGTACGGCAGAGCTCATCATCCAATCGCCAGCGAAGGACCAACTCGACAACCACAACGTTGCGTCGGACTTCTACGATGCTCTCGACCAGGAGGTTGCGGAGTTACTCGAGGATACCGTCCAGTGAGCCGAAGACAACGACCGAAAAACGGTCCAGGCTTGCGATCTGTAGACCGGTCGACTGGAGTCATCGAGCTGACTTCTTTTAGCCGAATGTGTGACTGAAACAGCCGTTAAATACAGTGTGTTTGCATATTGATGGAATTAGCCGTAATTAATAGTAGATGAACAGGTTTATGCAAAAGGTGTGTGATATAAAACAGCATGGATCTTCGGTCGTGGTTACGGCCTGCAGTGTACGTGAGCGCAATTGGTCTGTTTGTTCTTGGACTCGCTATTACTGGTTCTGCTGCATACGGTGAGGCGCAGTCAACACCGTATATGGTTCAAATCGATCAGGTGGAGTCATCCACAACTGACTCGCCAGTTCCGTATGCTGATCTTTCGTCGACAGAGAAATCCGTATTTGATCGGCTGAATACGGGCCAAGCGGCACCTGTTGAAGGTACTACGCTAACTACCTTCGCTAACAACGCTGTTCGATATCAGGGCGACATATACACATTCCAGATGGTACATGATCCCACTACGCTGACGCCGCTTATGATTGGGTTTGGTATTGCCATAGCTGTCGCTGGCGGTGCGCTGTTCTTCCTTACGCAGTTTATTGAGAGGCGGAGAATGCTGTCCACAGAAATCTCATAGCCCGTCTGTACTCCCCGTTTGTGTAGGTCTTTCCCAGAGTTAGCGGATAAGCATGAGCACGAAGGCTCTAAAGCGAGATTTGAACGCGTCCGCACACGGTTGGGCGTCGCGATCCCGCAGATCCTGATTTCGCACATCAGTTCTTGTCATTGAGTGTCGGGCCCGATGTGCAAGATACGCACGTTCAATGTCACGATCGGATTATCTAAGTCATGATATGCCCCCCTGAGCAGACCGGCGGTGCCGCTGCTCGCGATCAGCAGAGAGCATGAGCGGGCGTGAAGGGGGGTCCCGCCCATGAAGTGCTCTGATAGCGGCACGGCCTCGAGCGAGTCTGTCCGACAAGCGGGCCGTGCAGATATATGTCACTCGTCCTGGGTAATAGTCATGCCGGCAGTGACAGTATCCGCGTCACCCACAGATCTAGATAAGAATCCAGGAGTGGGATAACTCAGATCAGGTCGGATTCTCGCTTTACGTGTCTCTGGCGACAAGGTGGAGATATGAGAGAAGTGCCGGCGGGTTCTAAGCGTCCAACTCCTGGTGAAACGTCGTCTTTTTCGTGCCAGGCGAGATGATTCTCGTGTTACGTACAGTCGACCCGGGTAACAAGCGCACTATGACCACTATGCGTACGTATTTAGAGGAGAATCATTCAGAATAGGTTGCTATGTATCTCTTCGAATGACCATCTACGCACCAACTTTCTCGACTCGGTACCATTCACCGTCCCAGCTGAGGAAGTATTCGAACGCACTCCGAATAGTCAACAGTCCAAAAGCAGGGTACACAAGGGGAACCAAGGCCAATGCTGGTGATATCTCGAGGACATGACCTTGCCGTACATCGTGTATAAGGATGGGGATGACTGTTAGACCGATCGCTACGAATGGCAGCAAGAAGATCAACTCAAGCTCAAGCAGGAGCAGTACGACGACCTTCGCGGAGAGGGCAACGAGGAAGACGCTGGCCGCAAGACTAGAAATGATTCGAAGCGTCGATAGGGCGCCGCGAAGGCCACCACGCTCATATCCGCTCGTAATCGCTTTGAGGAAAACCTCGATATGGCCCAGTCGCCACCGCTTGCGCTGCCCCCAAAGATCCCAAAGAGTGTGCGGTGCTTCCATCTCGTTCGTAATATTCCGTGATTGGTGTACGGAGAGGCCTGCCCTGAAGCACTTGTGGGCAAAGTCAAGATCTTCCGTCAACAAATCGTCTAATCCATCGACTGCCTCGAAAGCTTCGCGAGTGAAAGCTGAGGAGGAACTCCGGCAATAGGTGAACCCTAGCGGTTCGACGAGTTTGTAGCCAGCGTGAAAAAGCAGACGCTCGCAATAAGCCAACGCCTCAACCGGCCCAGTTACGCGGGGGACACGGCGGGCCTGAAAGACGTCAACGTCATTGTTAGTGAGATAGTGAATGGCAATGGAGACGAACTCCGGATCAATCCGCTCGTCCGCGTCGAATACTGCGAAATAGTCAGCGTCTAGGCGTGCTACAGCGTCGTTGATCGCGCCGGCCTTGGAACCGGGATCCCGATTGACCAATACTTGGACATCTGGGTGTTCACTATACTCGCGAGCGACCGATAGTGTTGGTTCGTCATCCGGTTCGACTATAATAGAGATGTCGATATTTGAATAGTTTGAGGCAAGCAGTGTCTCGACGCTCTCACTGATTACGGGAGCGTCTTGGTAGGCAGGGACGATCGCAGTGATGCGGGGCCCCTCCAGAACGCGCTCAGCACGATTGCGTTCGCTATAGACTTCACGAGCGAGCAGCAACCCGCTCATCGTCACAAGCGTCGAGAAGACGACCGTTGCTGTGACGGCATCGATAGTGATAATCCGAACGATCACCCAGTAGAGGTCGAGAGAAATCGCCTCACGCTGAATCCCTTCGTACGCACCAAACGCCAGCACCGCGATAACGGCTACCAGATAGCCCGTTCGTTCGATAGTGCTCCGGACGGGCCCGGTCATGACGATACACCTCTGGCGTTCTATTGTCAATCTATCGTTCGGCAGTAAGGGTTCAGTTGGCCTGGCGTGCATCAGAGAAATTAGTATTGTTACTTGAAGATGGGTATCAGCGGAGCGGTTCCGAGTCAGTAGATTCAGAGACAGACATAACGCGAGCGAGTGAATTAGACTGATCGAATCAGCCGAGTTGTCGTTACATACGCATTCGGATGTGACATCGAACTGGTCCTCGTTTTCCCCCAGGATTATCGTGGACGATGAACAGACTAGACACGAGAAGAGGACTTCACTCGTGACACATCACACTCGAGATGGCGACCAAGCCAAAGATCTCGTTCAACAGCATTGGAACGGGCGTGCATCGATGTTCGACAGCGAGAGCCAACATGGGATCCACTCCGAGGAACAGCACGATCGCTGGCTCACAGTGTTACGCGAGTCCGTGGGCACCGATCCATGTCAGGTACTCGACGTCGGATGTGGAACAGGGGTTGTTTCACTGTTGCTGGGAGAACTCGGTCACGACGTCGTCGGCGTCGATTTTGCACCAGCAATGCTCGACCGAGCCCGAACGAAAGCCCATCGAGGAGATCATTCGATCGGGTTCCATCGAGGGGATGCAGAAACGCTCGCCGTTCCGGACGATGCCGTCGAACTGGTTACTGCCCGCCACCTGATCTGGACACTCCCCAATCCCCACGACGCACTCCACGAGTGGAAGCGAGTCGTCGAACCGGGTGGCCGGATCCTCCTCATCGAAGGCTACTGGGATCATTCCGAGCCCTGGGATGAGTACGAGGAAGTACACGACGACCTCCCGATGTACGATGGTCGTCCGCCGGCCGAACTCGCCGAAGTTCTCCGCCAACGAGGGTTCACTGACGTCACACACGAATCGCTTGTCGACGCCACACTCTGGGGACGAGAGCCTCGTCACGACTACTACCTCATGACCGGCACAGTCCCCCGTGATGGAACGCACTGACTCGTGACTGACTCTCAACGCACTTTCCTCGGTCATCGCGATATGTGTCTCATCTGTATCTGAGACACGGCCAATCCAGAACAGAAAAACCACTCTGTACCGATCGTCAGTCGAATTAGCCGGCCATCCCACCGTCACGAGCAAGACGTTTTGGTCCTCAGGACCGACACTCCGCTATGCCGTTTGGAACGAGCTGGCATACGCTCCTCGACGAGTGTGACGCTCTCGATGATGAGGCGACCCTCGTCACCCCACTCACGGAGACCGAGTTCAGGATCACCGACGTCCAAGAGCACCGCATCGTGATCACGGAAACCAAGACAGGCGACACAGAGCCCCTCCAACGCGAGCAGTTCGCGACTCTTGCCGATCGGATCACCGACGCCGGTGGCACCTTCCACCTCCAACGTCTACCGCCCGATGCCGAACCCTATGCGGCCGTGTTGAGCCTTCATCCTCGCTACGAGTGCGACAAGCGAGCCGGCACGCTCACTGAAACCGACGAACCGACGACATCCCAGTTGATTACCGGAGCCACACAGTCGAGTAGCGACAACCAGGATCGAAGCGAACCGGATCTCGACGTCTACGCCGATATGCTCTTGCTGATCGATACGCTCGAGCGTCACGATCCCGCTACCTTCGACGAGTGGGAGACGCCCGTACTCATCAATCTCTACACACTGCTCTCGGACGTCCAACGCAACGCAGGCGACCTCCGCACAGAGGTCCGAGAGATCCTCTTGGACCGCCTGCACCATGACCAGCCGGTTCACGGCCAGTACGGCTCGGTCCAGCGGACGACTCGACGAAATCGCTCGCTCAAAGACGGCGACGAAGTGCTCCGCGTCCTCGAAGATGAGGGCATCCCTCGCGAACGCGTCATGGCCGTCGATCGCGAGAAAGTCGATGAAGCACTCGACGTGACCGAACTGTCCGACTCGGCCGTCTACGAGATTGATGAACGTGAGTACGTCCGCAAAGCCGACGTCGACGAGGAAACCAAACAGAGCCGGCTCCAAGGGCTGAAAGATCAACTCGCGCTGAGCGACGAGCCTGAGGCCGAAGAACTCCGTGAGGAGGTCGACGAACTCGAGGATCGGATCGAGGAACTCACCGAGTTCAGTCCGGGGACGGAAGTCGGCTCACGCTCGTAACCCTCCGTTACGTACGTCACGCTGGTTCAGGGGTGTCATAGAACCTATCTCATACCGTGATGACGGTGCTTCCCGGATGGTCTCTGCGTTCGTCGGTGGGACGGCGACGACGGTCGAAGACAGAATGCAAGGAACGCTTCCGTTCGGGTATGGACGCGGCCTTGGGTGCGCTAAGGCACTCGCCAATGGTTTTGGACGCAGGTTCTTGCTGAGGGTACAACACTTGTATGGGGGACGCATGCTGGCCGAGATTGAACGGCAAAAGGGTACGCTAAATCCGACTGATTTCGAGAGTTAGTACATACTCCTGTCGGCTACGACGGGAGTTGTTTTCGGCCGAGCTGGTAGGCCACCCGCCCAGTAGTAGCTATCGCGATGGCGCTGAGATAGTAGACGAGAGGGAGCGCGAGAAAGCCCACTATCAGATCCAGATTGCCGGTATAGTCGGATGAGAACAACAGGAAATCGATTCCTGCGTTTACGAGGCGAGCATGTTCAATCACAAGCAGAACTACTCCATCAATGATTCCTTCATTGAACGAGCGTGGAACATCCCTTAGTATCGAAGCAAGAAGAAGTATCATTTGGATCCCAAATAGTATGAGAACGCTACGGGCAGTGAGAAACCAGCGGGACTTCTTCAACAGCCGAGTCATAGTAGGGTCAACTCATCTACATCTTAAATATCTTTGGGAGCTCCTCACAAGTAGTTGATTTATAATTATTTCATCTTGATGTTCAGTGCATGCTAATCAAGGATGATCACTATTACCATCCCCACGAGAGCAAACCCGGGAAACTCCCCAATCGTCGCTGGTGTCCACGTAACTCCGTCCATAGCCGAGAGTTCCGATATCGTTGCTCTGAGTGTTTCAATCACTAGTGCAACAAGGAATGGCAGTGTTACCCTTCGATTCATATCCTGTAGTCTTCGTATCACGCGGGCGATAGTGGGATCATCTCCCGGAGTTCGAGATGCCAGCTTCGAGCACACACGGCACCGCCGATCGAGCACTGACCTGGTATCGCCAGTTCCGTGAAATTGTTCTAATGTTCGCTCTCATCAATATCGAATCACTGTGTGAGCCCCCTATAACCGTGATTCTGTATCTATTCAATAGAGTAGTCTATTCGGACAAGCAATCCCTTCGTTGTACGAGTACGTAGCCGCATTCGTACAGGTCAGATTTTTTTACGACCGACGGTGACGGTCCGTATATGCAGGATGCCGCCCGGTTTCTTGCCGACTCCCCAGACCGTCTTGCCCTCCTCACCAGGCTCCGTAAGGGACCCGCCGGTCCCGCGACTCTCGCAGACGACCTCGATTGTGCACGTCGAAGCGTCCAGCGTAACCTTGGCGCCTTCGTTGAACGCGGCTGGGTCGAACGTAACGAGGGGGGCTATCACCTCACTACCGCGGGAGACCTCACTGCGACGATCCACGGTGACTACCTCGACCGACTAGAGCGTCTCGACCATTTTGCCCCGTTACTTCGTCACCTCGACACCGACCACGCCCCACCGTTCTCACTGCTTGAAGATGCCGACCTCGTCGTCACCTCGCCGGAGAATCCACAGGCACCGGTTCAGGCCTACGTCGACCAGATCAAGCAGTACGAGGGCGATACCGTCCGCATGTGCTCGCCCGTCCTCTCGCGTATCTTTCACGAAGCTCACGCCTCGCTGGCAATGCGAGGGGTCCACACTACCCTCGTGCTCTCGGAAGCGACTACGAAAAAGGCCCGGGAACTCAACCCTATAGAGTTCGAGACTATTCTCCGCGTCGGCGTTCTCGACCTTTACGCCCATCCCGACTCAGTTCCGTTCGGCCTAACCGTTGGCGAGGACCGACTATTGCTCGCAGCCTACGACGAGGAGGGACATTTGGAAGCCTGTCTTGCCTCGGACAACTCTGACCTTCTCGCATGGGCTGAGGGTCTCTTCGAGCGCTATCGCAAGCGTTCAGCAAAGGTCGAACTGTCGGATGGTCTCCCCTTCGACCTCGGCTCGCAATAGGCCCGTATTCGAACCGATGGCGTCCCACCCTGTCGGAAATGACAGCCCCTGTCACTCCCGCCCGGAGGTGACGTAAAGCCCCGACAGCGCGTTCGTCCGAGTATGAAAGTCCTCGTTGCCGGAGGTACCGGCTTCGTCGGTACTGCCCTCGTTAGGCAACTGACCGCCCATGATCACGAGGTGTCCGTCCTCGCGCGCTCACCCGAGGACACGAACCTGTCCGCAGGGGTTGACCGTATTGCTCTAGACCTAACAAGCGCAGATGCAGAGGCTGTCCACGAGGCGGTCGCCGGCCACGATGCCATTGTCAATCTCGTCGCGCTCTCGCCGCTGTTCACTCCGAGCGGTGGAAACGAAATGCACGAGACAGTCCATCTCGGAGGAACTGAAGCCCTCGTCACCGCCGCCGAGGCCGCTGGAGTCTCCCGGTTCGTGCAGATGAGCGCCCTTGGAGCCGACGCCGACGGCAACACTCACTACATCCGGGCGAAGGGTCGGGCCGAGGCAGTCGTTCGTGACTCGTCCCTCGACTGGGTCATCGTTCGCCCCTCTGTCGTGTTCGGCGACGGCGGAGAGTTCGCCGACTTCACCCGCCTGCTAACGACGCCGTACGTCTCGGGACTCCCCGGGGGCGGAAGCACCCGGTTCCAGCCCATCTGGGTCGGCGACTTGGCCTCTGTGCTTGCCGACTGCGTCGACGAGGAGGACCGTGGAGGCGAAACCTACGAACTCGGTGGCCCCGAAGTATTGACTCTCGCGGACGTGGCTCGCCGGATGTACACTGCTGAGGGGAAGTCGCTCCGGGTGATCCCGATCCCGATGCCGCTGGCGAAGCTTGGTCTCACTATCGGCGGAAGTGTCCCGGGGTTCCCCATGGGGCCCGATCAGTACCGGTCACTCCAGTTTGACAATACTGTCGATGGCGGCGACCCCAACGCGAACGACGTGCGCGCCTTCGATGTCGATCCTGCACATCTCCAGACGCTCGACGATTATCTCGCCAACAACGACGCTCGGGGTTCGGAGACTGACTCTGGGTCGGTCTTCGTCGGCGCGGAGACGCTCGGTCTGTTCGCGTTCCTCTCTATCGCGTGGTTTCTCCCCGATGTAGTCGACATCTACTCGGTTCCGGGACTTGACTTGCTGTTCATCCCCTCTTATCTGGTGAATATCATGTTCTACGACGGCCTCTTTGGTCTCGAAGCCGTTGTCTACGCGCTCGAAGGTATCGTCGGCGAGTCACCCTATCTGTGGGACGCTGGCCTGCTGATCACATACTACCTATTCTCGGTCGTTGCCATCACCCTCGGCCAAGCCCTGAAGCGTCGGTTCTCGGCCCAGTCTCTGCTGACGTGAGCCCTTCCAACACCCGATGAGTCCTGCTGACGCGCTCTGACGCGGTCGAATGCTCTCCACCTCCATCCAGCGATAACGCTGCGCTACACCGTCACTGCTGGCTGTCTACTCGTCGGCCTCCTGCTTGTCGTACAGGGTCTTGCCGTCTCCCCGCAGGCCGTCTCCCCGAGGTCACGTCATCTATAGGAGTGAGAGGTCGACGTACTGATCTTCCCACTCACGGCGTCTCTGAATCGCTTCGAGACCGGCGTCAGTGATTTCGTAGTAGTTCGTCCGCCGGTCGAGTTCCCCTTTCTCGACGAACCCAGCTTCAACGAGCTCATCGAGGTTCGGATACAGCCGACCGTAGTTGATCTCTGCTCCGTAGTAACCTTCGAGCTCGTCCGAGACGTCTTGCCCAGACGGATGGTCCGCTCCTGCGACGATGTACAGCAGGTCGCGTTGAAAGCCTGTCAGCGTGTCCATATCCGGCTGCTATGGACGAATCTCTTATCAACTTTCTACTCGAGAGACAGATCTTCACACGTAGCGAGTCCTTCTCTGGGGTACGAACTGCAGAGACCATCCGCTCGGGACCGACAGGACATCGCACCTGTGCCGTACCCGCCCAGCTCCGCGATGGTTCACAGGTCAATCGCAACAGCACCATTATATATCGAGAGTTAGGAGTTGTAACGAAAGGGATGGGAGACCTTCTACACACACTTTCGACGGAGAACGTCGTCGGGTCGACGAGCATCGACCAGGAACTCGATCTCGAGTCGCTTGCGAACGATCTCGACGGCGCCTCGTTCGAGCCAGATCAGTTCCCGGGTGTCATCACGCGAACGACCGATCCCAAGGCTGCCTCGCTGATCTTCCGCTCGGGGAAGATCGTCTGTACCGGGGCCTCGTCAGTAGAGGACTTGACGACAGCGGTCGGGCTGACGTTCAAGAAACTTCGTCGATTGGGTCTCGATGTCCCAGAGGAGCCGGACGTCACGGTCCAGAACATCGTGACGAGCGGTGATCTCGGCACGTCGCTCAATCTCAACGCAATCGCGATCGGCCTCGGATTGGAGGCCGTTGAGTACGAACCTGAACAGTTTCCTGGGCTGGTCTATCGTCCCAACGACGTGGATGTCGTCATTTTGTTGTTCGGTAGTGGGAAGCTTGTCATCACCGGCGGAACTCAAGCAAGCGATGCCGAAGAGGCGATTACCACGGTTCAGTCACGGTTAGCCGATCTCGGACTGCTCGGGTAGGACTTTCACGACTCACTCGTGAACAGTGGCTCAACGTGTTCGGTAACTTCCCCAAAGATGAGAATTCCTTGAACGTTTTTGATTTCAATGGTGACTCAATCACCGATCTCTGTTTCAGGCACGATGGTCACGTAGCCCCGTTCGTCCGGGCAATACCGTCTCCTTGTTTCCGATATCCTCAATCTCGTCGTGCGGTTTTCCTAGTAAACCGATTTCCTCGTGAGAACCCCGAACATCCACACTGATCCCTATGAGTTTGAAACAGCGGTTGTATACAACCGTGACCAGATAAGTGATAGCAGACGGTTAGGAAATCCGATCAGGGTGGACTACTTGTCTCGGGTGAACTGGAGGAATCAACCCATTGCTATATATTTATCATAGGAAGAGCTATCTAAAGAAATTACGATCAGCTATCCGATGGCAACGTACTACAGCCGACGTAATGCACTCTCACTCCTTACCGCACTTGGTCTCGGAGCCGGGGTTTCGACGGGGAGTGCCGGTGCAAAGTCCGATACGCACGATGACGGCGGGCCGACACTGAATCGGCTTGCAACGACTGTTCGCGGTGCGGAGATCACCGGGATGTTCCTGACCAACAACGGTCGCTTCTTCTTCAATATCCAGCACCCGAGCGGGTCGAACGAGGATCCGTTCGATAAAGGGACTCTCGGAGCGCTCACGGGCGTTGATCTCCACGATCTCCCGAGCGACTTCGGGAGCGTTCCGGTTCCCGACGAGGGCGACATGACGACAGTTCACACGGCGGCGGGAGAGTACCAGCCGCTCGCAAACGGCGGTGATGAAACCGATGACGGGGAGGGGCTTGGGATTCCCTATAGCTCGGATGGGAACGCACTAACGAGCGCGAACAATCCGGATTTCAACGGGTTCGTTCCAGCGGACCATCCGAACGAAGGCTACCTATTCAGCAATTGGGAGGCTCGACCAGGAATGGTAAGTCGGCTCCACCTCAGGATGAAAGGCAGACGTGGAAACAGTCAGAACCACCAATGGGAGGTCCTCGGGAGCGAAAACGTCGACTTTCGGGATGTCGAAGGGACATGGACTAACTGTTTCGGTACTGTAAGTCCGTGGGGAACACCGCTTACCTCCGAAGAGTACGAACCCAATGCGAGAAACTGGTTCCGCAGTGGGAGCGGCGCAGACGCGATGTCATCCTATCTCGGGCGGTTCGCAAACGCCTACCGGTACGGGTATATCGTCGAGATCGAGGAGCCAACCGGCGACCCCGAACCGGTCAAACATTTCACGATGGGGCGATTCTCACACGAGAACTCGGTCGTGATGCCTGACGAGAAAACCGCCTACATGAGCGACGACGGGACCGGTACCGTCTTCTTCAAGTTCGTCGCCGACGAGGCAGGCGACCTCTCGGCGGGGACGCTGTATGCAGCGCAGGCGACACAGGACGACAGTACCGATGTGGCCGCGACAGGTTTCGATCTCGATTGGATCGAACTTGCCCACGGTACTGATGAGCAGATCGAAAGCTGGATCGCTGAATACGACGACCAGGAGCCGGGTCCGGACGCCGACTACGTCACCGACGCCGAGGTCGACGAGTGGGCGAACGGGAACGCCGACGACGACCGCGCGGCATTTCTCGAATCCCGTGCGGCCGCGGCGGCCGTCGGTGCAACCGACGAGTTCCGCAAAATGGAGGGCGTCAACATCCGTCGGGATGCGGTCCCGGGCGATTATCTCTATATGGCCATGTCCAACACCAATGCGACGATGGCCGACGGACAGGGCGATATCGCCATCGAGGGCGACAGCTGGGGCGCGATCTATCGGATGGAACTCGACAATGAGTTCGATGTCGAGCGCATGGAGCCAGTGATCACGGGCGGGCCCGAAGCGAACATCTGTGGGGGCTGTCCCTATGATGCACGTCCGGACTCCGCGAGTACGGTCTGTGAGGACTGCGCGTTCAATCCCATGCCGGATGAGGAAGACGAGGAGAAGGGCATTGTCGGTCGTGGCCTCGAGCGGATGAGCGAGTCGTTCGAGTCGGCACAGCCGTTCGACCCCGAGACAACGATCTCAGAACCAGACAACGTCGTTGTCATGGATGACGGACGTGTCGTGATCGGCGAGGATACCAGTAACGAAGGCCACGATCCACCGAACATGATCTGGATTTACGATCCCGGCGACGGTGAACGGGGCCCTGCAAAGAACCCCGGCCGCGGTCGTGGCCGAGGCCGACCATAATCGGGGACTCAATTCACTCTCAACGCGATCGCGATCCGATTCGGGTTGGAAGCCGTTGGGTACGAACCACAATTTACCGGGTTGGTCTCTCGCCTCGGCGACGTGAATGACGTCATCTTGTTGTTCGGAAGCGGGAAACCCGTTATCAATGGGGGAACTCAGCCAACCGACGCCGAAGACGCCATTACCGCGGTCCATTCACGGTTAGGCGATCTCGGATTGCTCGATTAGGGCCATCCAACCTCGCGGACGAAGCCCTCACTAGCCGAATGGGGTCCGCCGACACGGAAGCCTGGAATCACTCGTGGAGCGTGGGCTCAACGTGTTCGATGACCTCTCCAAAGGCGAGGGTCTCCTGGACGTTCTTGACCTCGATCGTCACCCGATCGCCGATCTCGGTCTCAGGCACGATAATCACGTAGCCACGCTCAACACGGGCAATGCCGTCTCCTTGCTTTCCAATGTCTTCGATGTCGACGGTCCGACGATCGCCCTCTGCAATCGGGGGTCCCTGGTCACGTCGTTCTGACTCCTCTTTCGACGTCTCCTGTGAGGGCGACGTAGAGCCAGAGGCAAGCAGTCCGACGCGATAGACCTCTCCTGGGCGAAGATCACCATCCGTGACCTCTCGAGTAGGAATTTCGATTCGATATGTCTCGTTATCGCTCTCGATCTCGGCACTGAACAAACACAACAACTCCTCAGGTATCTCCATACTGAATCTTCTAGGCGAGAATCATGCAACGATCATCTTGAGTCTACTGGTGACCAGAGAGCCCCGCATCGAGAAACGGGCCAGGATGTAGTTTGATCGGTGCAGGCGCGCCCCTTCGACTCTAAACAACCCGCTCTAGGGAGTTCCAATGAAAACAGACGGATGGCTTGGGTCCGCCTGTGGGGATGCACGGTAGTGTGGTGAATGCGACGCAACTTTGTAGCCCGTGCATGTGAATAACACATACCTGAGGTGATAAATATATCGGGGAAGGTGAATATAGTGATCTCTTCCCATATCTCTTAGCTGGACACCACAGAATGAGACTCGACAAGAGTTGACTTCCGTGGATCCATTATAGCAGAGTACTGAGCCCTGGCTGGCATGTACAGGCACCACACTCTCCTCTCTGCCTCTGGACTCATCACTGTGGCCGACCCTCCGTCCGACACTGCGGATGACGATAAGTCGCGGATTCTGATGGAGTACACCTGTTGGACGTGCGCCGGCCGGATGAGCAGGCAACCGCCTTGACTTGAGCCTGGTTGACGGGGGCTGTCCTCCAGATCGTTTTCGAAGCAGAATCCACGGTCGCCTCGCTTGAAACTCCTCGGTCGTCAGCGAACGTCCTGTGCGTTAGAGCGTGATCCCGTCCTGACCGGGCTCGCTGACCTGTTCGCTGGCAAGGATCTTGTTCGCCCGTCGGAGGCGCTCGGAGAGCGCCTGGTGGGAGATCTCGAGCTCGGCTGCGAGATCCTCAAGGGAGATCCGACGTGGGACGTCGTAATAACCCAGGTCGTAGGCTTCGTTGATTGCCTCTTCTTGGGCCTCGGTGAGTGCTGCGGTTTCCTCGAGGTCAGCGTTGCGGCCGGCCTCGACCATCCGCTTGACGTCGATGGTGAGTCCCTGCGCTTCGAGTTCGCCGACAGCCTCCGAGAGGAGGTTCCGCTCGGGGAAAAGCAGGCGGAACGTCCAGTTGTTAGCCGAACACTGTGCGTCGAGGATCGTCCCCTCGTTCGAGAAAATCGCCGAACACATGTTGCCGACCCCTGCGGCGTACTCGATCCGGTACAGGTTCTCATCAGTCTCGGAGTCCTCGAGGAGGTGATCGAACTCCGTGACCGACGAATCGTCGGTAAGTGCATCTTCGATTGCAGCCTGTGATTCGCCGGCGATCCAAACGAGTGGCATCGCTTGCTGGGGACCCTCGGCGACGATACTTTTGATCCGGATCTCAAGGTCGGGCAGCGCCTCGAACGTCTCGGCGAGTGCGACCTCATCGGAGGTGAGGGTGAGTTCGCTGACGGTCGTCATGCCGCCTCACCCCCTCGATCGGACCCGTCCGTTCGACCGGGCGCCCGATACACAAGCGAGACACCGCCACTATCGGCTAGCTGGGTATAGGTCATGGTTGGAACGGATAGGTACCGGGCCGACAATGCGCGGCCACCCGGATCGATCCTGTCCATCGATACATCTCCTGACCCGTTGCGTTGTAGCCCTGACTATTCCAGCGGTTTATATAGGGAAAGATAGCTCGAGACAAGGCCGCACCCGCACTGAGTGAGGAACCACCCACCAGTCTCTCCGTCAATGGCCACGCGCCACAGTATAGTAGCTGGATGGGATAGCCCAGAGTAATGGCGTACGAGAATCTCGATGCAGAACTCGTGAATGCATTATTAGACGACGGACGGGCGAGTCTGCGGAGCCTCGCTGCGGATTTGGACGTCTCAGTGACGACCGTCTCGAACCACCTCTCGGACCTCGAAGAGGAGGGTGTCATCGAGGGGTTCACTCCACGGCTCAATTACGATGCGCTCGGCTTCGACGTCACGGCAGTCATCCAACTCAAAGTTGAAGGGCACGCCCTTCCCGATATTACTGATCGGCTACGCAACTTCGAACAGATGACCAATGTCTACGAGGTCACAGGCGACTACGACGTGATCGCGATCGGTCGGTTCCGAGACACGGACGAGATGAACGACCAGATTAAGGCCTTACTGACTGATCCCGATATCAACGAATCCAACACCAGCGTCGTCCTCAACGCCGTCACCGAAAATGAGCAGTGCGAGCTAGCTCTTGAAGACGACTGAGCTATCGATTGGTCACGGACACGAGCGGCCCAAGAGAGGAAGTTCGTTGGACCCGAGATCTGTCATCGGTGTCGCCATCACTCTCACGAGACGAGACACTGAACACGTAGTCGGATGTGACGCCGGTGAGCTGGTTGTCATCGGTTTCGACGAAGAGCACGATCTTCCCGTTGTCTTCTGGGGCTTGGACAACTGTCCCCGTTCGCGACACCGTGTTCCCTGACCGCGTCGATTCGTATGCGATCTCGACCTCATCACCAGGTTCAACTTCCTCGTTCATACTCAGATTTCGAGTGCGAGGGGTTTATCGCTTTTTTCTTCGGTCTCTAACGCTCAACACACGAGTAACCAAATTATCGCCTCTGATAGTGAATTGGTTGCTACACGGGATAGCTCGCAATTTCCGTCGAATCGCAGACCGGGCACTGCTCAGTTTCACGGTCAACAGTGGTTCCACAGTGGCGACACTCATATCGTAGAGCGGATGGCTTGCGGCGATCAACGGCTGCTTTGACTCGCTGCGTGAGTGGGCACATAGTAGTACGTCGAAAGACCTCCTGACAGTTCGGATACTTCCAGATCTCTTCGCTGTCCTCGGCCTGAGCAGCGGGGTCTGCTTCCCACGCTGTCTATCGGTAGTTACATCGAAGAGTGGCGAGTGTAAATAGCCTTTCCAACCACAGTGAAAGTGGTTCTGAAAACAGGATAACGGCGGAGATGAGGGATACGCCCACTACGACTTCCGCACGTCATCACGCCCGCTCGTGGTGTTGTTCAATCCCCTGTGAGGGATGGAGGGTTTCACAGATGGCAGATCGACCAGCAACGGCAGTACGATCACGAGCAGAGGCGACCACTGATGTTCGATAATCTCCTACCGGGCGTCCGTCCCGAGGACTGCGAGCCCGATGAGTCCGATCTCCCGGCTGATCCAGACAGCTACTACGAGGCCCGAATCGAACACGAACTCGAACAGGAGATGGAGGCCCGCTGATGGGCGCTGTCACCTTCGAGACGCTCGCATTCGGTACAACCGCTGACGAGGCGTTCACCAGGGCCGTCGAGGACGCCAAGCATATGTACGGCCACAGCGGCTACACGGGAACAATCGCCGAGAAAACGTCGTTCACCGTTATCCCCGAAAGCGAGCACAAAGGCCGCCAGAAACTAACCGTTGCTCGTGAATTGATCGACGAAAGAGATCAGCGGATTCAGCGCAAGCGCGGTCCCGCTGGGGCGATCAACTGTTCGGGGACGAAAGCCGCCAAACGGTATCGCGAACAGCACGGACTCGAGGGCAAGCACGGCGACGTCTGGCTCTTCTTCGGCTGGGCCGCCCACTAACCGATTGACACGACATGGTGTGTTGGTCACTCTCCTGAGTGCTGAGAGAGTCGAACTGGATCCCTCAGAGTTACCCCCACACGTGCAGGCGACGATTCCGCTCGTGGGGTAACTGAGCGGCAACTCACCGTCCTCTCCGCGAACTAACCGATGTCACGATCAGTACACCCCACGACGAGTAGTGGCGACACTACCCCAGAGGTCGAACACGCTCGACAGGCGGAGTACGTCGCCTTCCTCCACCGTGCACCGTTCGTCATCGATGCCGCAAACATGGGGTTTCTCACGGGCTATCGCGAGGACTGTTCCTACCAGCAAGGCCAGTACCTCAATCTCGAGCTCTCGGTGGGGATGCTCGATAACGACTTTCGCAATCCCGATCTTGAGCGCTATATCGAGCGCTTTCGTGAGTGGGAACCCACCGTCGGAGTGATCGGTGATGCATATTCCACTGAAGAGGCCAACGAGTACGTCCAGGCCGTCCGAACGCTCCAAGAGGAGTATCCCGACACCGAGATCATCATCGCCCCCAAGTGTCGAGAGGCACTCGACGTCATTCCCGACGATATCACGCTGGGATATTCCTGTGGGGCCGCAGACCTCCTCGCTCACGAGTTCTCCGATCCCGCAGACTGGCGCGGGCGGCGCGTCCATCTCCTCGGCGGCAGTCCACACAAACAACTCGACGCGATCGAGCAGCTGACCCAGCCAACGCTCACCGGAGATCCGCCCGCACAGATCGTCGGCGTTGATTGGAACGGGCTGCATCGCGGGGCGCAGTTCGGCGAGTTCTGGACCGCTGACGGCTGGGACGATAGCGGTCGTGACGCCGAGCACGTCACCGTTCGGAAGCTCGTGCGTCACAGCCTTGGTCGGATCGAAGCCTTCTGGCAAGCACAGGGCGTCTGGCCCGAGACGGGACCGTACGGCGACAGCGAGCCTCTTGAGTACGAGGGGCCGACACCGAACGATCTCAAACGATCGGCGTGTACAGCCTGTTCAGCGAACGTCTGGACAGCTGAGCGTGGCCCGATTGTTGCCGAGTACGGTACTGGTGACGTTCGAGGGTACTGCTCGCACGAGTGCTACTTCGAACACCGAACGCGGAACCGCCTCGAGGAAGCCGTCGACGAACGCAGTGTCTTCCTCCCCCAGTGAGCTAGGTTTCACTTGAAAACCGGTGTGCTCCGCATCGTGGTGTTGATGTACCCCTGAGAGGGGTGAGGCGCTTTCGAGCAGGCGAGAGCGTCAACACGAGTGATTCCAATGTCTGTGAATACAGAGTCGACAGCATCGTTCGACGAGACGGAGACGCGAAGCGACGAGATGAACAGCACGATCGAAAATGGATCGACGACCTTGCCACCGACGTCGACGAGGCGGCGGCCAGCGCGGAGTTCCAAGAGTGGCTCGACGTCCAGAGTCGCTTCCACGACTACTCCCATCGCAATACCCTTCTCATCAAACTCCAGTGTCCCGAAGCGAGTCGCGTCGCAGGGTACAACACGTGGCGCAACGAGTTCGACCGCCATGTCCAGGAAGGCGAAAGCGCGATCTGGATCTGGGCGCCGATCATCACCAAGCAGTGTCCCGAGTGCGAAAACTCGCCCAGTTACCACGACAACAGCGACTGTGAGTACGATGAGACACCGCCCGAAGAGTGGTCGAAAGGCCTCGTCGGATTTCGACCCGCTTTTGTCTTCGACATCTCCCAAACTGAGGGCGAGCCGCTGCCTGACCTCGAGACCGAGGCGACTGGTGACCCCGGTGGGCTGGTTCCGGCTCTCCTCGAGAGTGCAGATTCGCTGGGGGTCGAGACTCGGATCGTCCCTCCAGATGAGTGGAACTACGGGGAAGCGAAGGGAGTCTGTAAACGCCGGAGCATGATGACGATGCATCCGCAAGTCGAGGTCAAAGATCGAGAGAATCAGGCCGACCTCGCAAATACGCTTATCCACGAGTACGCCCATGCGATTCTCCACTTCAAGGTCGAAGACGAAACCGAGCGGTCGAAACGCGAACTTGAAGCGGAAGCCGTCGCCTACGTCGTCGGGCGGTACTTCGGGGTAGACACGAGCGGATCAGCGTTCTACCTCGCTGCTTGGAGCGGTGACGATGCAGAGGTAATCACGGATCGACTTGGACGGATCAGCCACACGGCACAAGAGCTAATTGAGACGCTCGAGAAGTAGTACTGAATCGCAATACAATAGTTGATTGGGTCTGAGGAATCAGTAAGGTCATCGACTCCCAGGGAAAATCTGGCGGCATAGACGTTACTTGGCTCAATTCCCCACAACTTCAGAGGAGTCGATGATAATGGTTCGGTGCCCGCAAGGACTGCCGCGAGCGCTCTCTCGAAGATGTGCGGGCGATCGTCTACTACCACCCGACCGGGAGGCCTACGCCGTGGAGATCGACAGCGAACTCGAGCGCGTCTATGGCTCGAAGACGAAGCTGACTGAGGACTGGTCGTGGATCTACGAGCCCCTAGTCCTGGAAGTGATGTTCGACGAGTACGGCTACGATGCCGTCCCCGAACCCGAAGGATTTTAAATTTGACAGTTTCCACGACGACCGTAGCTTGGAGACGACTTGCTGATGTACTACCCTGCGACCGGCAGGAGCATCTCTTCGGTTTCGTCTACAGAGATCAAGCTCAGCGAGGGTGAGAATACCGACTCGAACGGCGCCGCTCTGAGGACGACTTTCGACCCGCTGCGGAAGCCGTTGTGATCGCCGGCGAAGAACCCGAACCCGACCCGGATGTCGCCCCTCAATCGCTAACCGAACCCCAGGGAAGAAGTCGTTAGCGAGCAGAGGCAAGACGACGACAGCGGTGAAAAAGGAGGTCCAGACTACAAGAAGAATATCTTAATTCTGATTTAACAGGTTCCCTTTGTCGTATTTATCATCTATTGAACATTTGTGCGTGCTTGACGACGACACAGCCCGCTAACGAAGAGTGTATTTTGAGCAATCCCTTTCGAGAACACAGACATCTGTTCAAGAACAACATCATCCCGGTTTAATGATACACCACCTGTAACATCGAGAGGGAGCCGGTTAACTGAACTCAATGGCTCAGCAAAATGTTCCGGCAAGTTGGGTGTAGTCTCGTTCATTAATTTTGCGGCCCGGCCGTATAGAGGATTATCCACGCAAATGAGATTAGCCGCACCTGGATATGCGCTTAGATCTATCTCTCTCGGGTTAGCTAGATACTGCGGGTCTCCTAGCATCGTTAGAAGCTGCAGTCCGCTCTGTTGCTTATATGCACCAGGGGATTGTTCTAGCTCACTGAAAAACTCTCTATACGGAGAATCGTCAACTGGGATATCAGTGAACACGTATCCGCACTTTGTGGGGGTGAACTGGTCTTCTCGCCACTGGGTTTCAATCCAAAATATTCCATAAGGATGTGTTGTATATGCTACGGCAGTAAGGTTAGAATCGAATAAAATATCCTTTTGAGATTCGTCGTAATTATGGGCCTGCTCTAGCTTACTTTCAACTTCTTGAATATTATCCAAATCCTCTAAGAACCAGCGATGGTCTCTCGCCATTGCCTGGCATTCACCCAGTTTTATTGTATATCCCAAGGTCGAGTGGTCGAGCGAGATGTTAGTCAATCTTTCTGCAAGTTCGAGTACATCCGAAATTTCCTCAACAGTTGAGGCGTAAAGCCTAGAATCCACATGGTAGAGGACAGATTTGCCCATCTCATGCTCTAATCCACCGGGACCGAATACAAACAATGACCCAGGATGACAGGTCGAAATAAACCAATTTTCCGGTGAACGAATCTCTGGAGGATCGGAACGCTCCTCCACATCGAAATTCAAATCGACTCGTTGTTCGATATCGGAGGTGTAGAGGCTTATTTCGGCTTTATTCCAACGGTTGAAGAAATGCACAATCTGTTCGGTCGTCATTGGCTCAGTACTATCACCGACTCGAATCCACGGTTCGTAGTCACCGGTGACCTTAAACTCAATCGGTTTTCGAGTTGCCCGATTTACATCTATCCGAAGGATTGACTCTCCCGAGTAGTCCACAAATTGAAATTCCAATAACCGGTTTAATGGCGGTCGTGTATACTCTAAGGCCAATTGTGTGAGATGGAGCTTTGCCTCAGAATCAATAGAGAATCCCTGTATTCGAAGACCATTTTCTTGCTCTTTTCTAACACCTACAATCACCGTTCCACCAGATTGGTTCGCCATTCCAGAGAGGACTTTAATTACCTTCTTCCGTCCGTCCTTTCTTTCGAGGATTTCTTTAGATTTGAAATCAATATTTTCCGATTCGACGCCAGGTTGAGAACCGAACCGTTCAATCAAGTGTATGGTTTCTCGCTCCCTCCTCATGAGACGTAGGTTAGAAATTCAATTATAAGAGAGTACCTGTGGTAAGAGAAACGAAGAGCTAAGTTCGACTATTCACTTGTTCCTTCCCTCATGAGTCTCTATAACGAAACTATTTGAGAAAGATGTCATAGAACAGTTCACATGAGACTCGATCGCCACGATTCAAATCGGTTAATATGACTGGGACGGCGTCCATGGACGCGTAACCGGGAGGCTCAGTATGTATCGCCAATTTTACTCGTTCTTGGGGGCGCCAAGGATGCACGCAGAGACGATCACCGCCTCTTTCGGAACGTCGTGGCATCGTCATCCATTCGTATTCAGTTAATCCTACTTCCGCGGTTTAGCAGAGAGGCGGTTCGAGGTCGTTTTCGCGTGTTACAGAGGGAGTCCTTCTGCAGCGTCTGTGCCCTTTCAGCGGTAATGGGTTCCCGCGCTGGGTCCACGGTGAAGCGTGACTAATCGATGACGTCCCACCGGCTGGTCAATCAAAACCGACAGACTGCCCCGCCTCCCAGGAGATCGTGCTACTCGTTCAGATTGAACCGCGGAAGTAGGATTAAATTAGATCCAGAAATAGATTCCTCGTAGAGACTATATAGGGGAGAAATTTTAAGACATCTGATCTGTAATACAGGCTTGATGCTTGAAGAACGTGAATATGAGGGGTACTGGTGGTTACCTGAAGAGTTCGATGAAAGGGTGGGCGGCGAGCTCACATTTTCACAGGAAGACGGAATTCATCTCCGCCTGTTTTCTGCCCTTGATCAGGAAAAACATAAGAGGGTAGCGTTTGACAATATCTTCGGGCTTGCGACCAGTGGCGAAAAAATCACTCTAAAAGATACCATACGTTGTGGTTATTCTGATAGTCACATGTATGGGGCTCAGATAATGTCAACTGAATACAAATCGGACCATCTTTATGTAGGTGAACTGTTCGAGGAAGAGCCTGTATTTGATTCATTAAAATTTGAATTTCCATTGCTTTTTGAATGGATGGACAAATCAGGGATAACAACTGATGAAATTAAAGACGAGGACCCAGAAGGATTTGGTAGAACCCGAATAGAGCATGAATTGCCTGGTTCCTACTCAACTGATTTAGAAGAGTTCCAAATTAAGTTACACTCTCATGCTAATCATAAGACTAAGACAGGATTGAAATCAATAGAGGAAGATGCCTATTTCCTTATAGATTTAATAGAATCTGAAGACGAGGGATTTTCTTTTGAGGAAGCAAAGGAGTTCACGCACCAGTTGCAGTCCTTTGTGACCTTTGCTATGAGTGAAGAAGTTCATCCGAAAGACGTAGTCGGCCAGATCAAGCTTTCTGGTATGCCTCCGGTTAAAGAAGTCGATGTGTTATATCCGACTGGCGGCGATCCCAATAATCCGCAAAGCATAGATCCAAACACCGAAAACTTCCTGCTTACAGATATTGAAGATCGATTCTCTGATGTGATGGGGACGTGGTTCGAGCGTTATGATGAATTAAAACCGGTTTTCTCGCTCTTCTTCAGCACTAGATATAATTCTAGTATGTATGTGGAGAACGAGTTCCTAAGTTTGACTAGAGGGATCGAATCCTATCATAGAATGGGTGATGAAGGAGCGTACTTAGAGCCAGATGATTTCAATGAATACTATGAATATTTGGTGGATGACATCCCTGAAGACTTCGATCAGAGCTTTAAAGACCATCTTAGGGAAGGAACTTTCAAATATGCAAATGGATATTCGCTTCGCAAAAGATTGGAACTTCTGGGGGAGGAGCATCAGGATGTTTTAGAGGTTCTGCCAATTGATTTCTCAGAATATGTAAACCCGATAAAAAACGCCCGGAATAATCTAACTCATCGAGAGACAGGAGAGGCGCCGGATGTAGATGATCTACTTTATTACATCACTATTTTGGAGGCGTTGGTTGAAATTATTTTGTTGAAGGAACTCGATATCCCGCAGCGGCAGATCATGGAGAATATTGACATCCATTATGAGGAGAGCTTGAAGGAGTTTTGAAGGGAGGTAGCGTTTGACGGCTTTAATCTCTAACAAATTACAGGGTGTCATAGAGCTCTTCACACAGCCCAGGAGTAACCCGAGACACGGCCGCCTGAGAAGGAGGTGTTTTCACTGATTTTCAGAATCAGCGGTAGGGGACCCCTCAACCGATAGTAGAACCCCATGCCAACCGTTCTATGACACCCTCTATAAACCTCTGGCTTGGGAGAGAGTATCTGCTATCAGGGAAGTCAATTCCTTCCTATACCAGCGATTGGATCGAGCACGACATTGAAGAGGGGTCTTCGAGCGTGGAAGCCCGGGGTCCGACGTCGATGTATACAGTCGACCGAATATATGCACACTCGACGTCGTCGACGACCCCCCGGTGTGCATAGATCGGCGTCGATCGTGACCCCTTTCAGCCCGGCCACTGAGCCGGACTAATCGGCCTTTATACCGCACACCCATTTCAGGTAGTCGAGATCGACGGGTTCGTACCCCCCGTATGCACATTCGTTTATATGCCGACGAAACGGACGACCCTCAGACTCAGCGACGAGCGCCAGCAGCTGCTCGAGGAAGCGAGTGAGATTATCGCCGGCGGCCCCGAGGACGACCCGCCGATAGCCGACGTGATCGACGCAGCGCTCACTCACCTCGTCGAGAGTGAAGAAAACATCTAGAACACTCGTGACGAGCATCCGCCTCACGTCATCCAGGAGATCGCGAACACGAGTTTTCTCGCGCTCTGGTACCGGACGAGAGTCGGAAGTCGGTGGCGCTGAGAAACAAATTTCAGCCCACACTCTACTGATGTCGAACTTGCTACAGACTACCGATATTGCCTTAGGAGGGCCAGACGTTCTCTTGAATTTCCCAGCTGTGAACATCTGGGCGAGAGTCTGCCCATTTTCAGGGACACTCGTTCGAATGTATGATGACTGAGAAGTTCTCTCCATGGTGTGAGGATGCGGGTTATCGGTAAAGATATCCGTCTACCTGATGATTCCTTCGGCACCGTGTTCAAGTGTGAGACTCATTAACAAAAACATGGTAGAATAGCCAATGACTCTGGACCACCAAACCAACCCGACCAACGTCGTGTTAGAGCTGGTCACCGACCAGTGCAGACGAAAGGTCCTCCACTACCTGATCGCAGCCGGTAATCAACCAGTCACTCTCGATGAATTAACCGACGGAATCTACCCCGGGAAAACACCCCCTGAATCGGGGGTTCAGCCATCCCCACTCGACTCACGGTACGACTCCAAAGAGCACCTCACACTCGCGCTCCAGCACTCGCATCTCCCGAAACTCGAGGCAGCGGGTGTCATCGAATACGACACTCGCAGTCGGATTGTTCGCTACCACTCAACGCCGCGCCTCGAGACGCTCCTC
This sequence comes from Saliphagus sp. LR7, assembly GCF_003344565.1. Classification (NCBI taxonomy): domain Archaea; kingdom Methanobacteriati; phylum Methanobacteriota; class Halobacteria; order Halobacteriales; family Natrialbaceae; genus Saliphagus; species Saliphagus sp. LR7. Next base: position 27,961 of record NZ_QPND01000032.1, read on the forward strand.
GCCTTCATTGCCAACGAACTCGAGTGACTCTTACTGACGGCTAAAAGTTCATAGAGTTCGAGTCAGTAATGGCCGTATGGCCAATCTGGAGAACGTCTCTACCGAAGACCTCCGCCAGATCTTGGCGGAGGTCGATGACGGTGCAGCAGTACAGCGGCTGATGG
>NZ_QPND01000033.1:0-27760 GCF_003344565.1 Saliphagus sp. LR7
ATGGATATCACGGATACGAAGTCGCGTTTCAATGTGTCACTCTCATCACTACAGAGTTTTCCCGAGACCGATAGCAGTACGGGTCTTCCATCTTCTCGAAACTAATTCACTCGGATACTCACAATAAGTATATGGGTAGGGAGGACGAACCCCTCGATGGGCACACTGTGGCAGATAGGTCCCAACCACGCTGACGCCGTGTGCCTATCCCTCCCCTACCGGGAGGGCCCCGAGAGCAGATACACCACTAGTTCAATGGCTCCTACTGACTCGGATCGGTCATGGTCGACGGCGGTCGATCACCTCGAAGCGCTCGGTTTGAGCACGTACGCCGCTCAGACGTTCGTCGCCCTCCAGAGCCTTGGCGAGGGGACCGCCAGAGAGGTCAGTGATATCGCGTCGGTTCCCCGAACCCGCGTCTACGACGCCGCCGAGGAACTCCAGTCGTGGGGACTCGTCGACGTCCAGCAATCGACGCCCAAACGGTTTTGGGCGGTTTCCTCGGAAACGACGGGCCGGCGGTTCGAATCCGAGGTGTCCTATCGGGTCGACGAATTAGTGAGTGCGCTCAACTCGCTTGGCGGGGTCACACGTTCAGAGGAACAACAGGGCGTCTGGACCGTCAGCAACCAGCAATCGATCTCGGATCGCGTCATCGACTTCATCGAGAACGCCGAGGACGAACTCGTCTACATGACCGTCGGGGCGTTGCTCACGGATGCGCTCGTGGAGGCCCTTCGGGACGCCAGCGAGCGTGGCGTCACGATCAGACTGGGAGCGATGTCCCCGGAGGTCGAAGACGAACTCGCGGACGAGATCCCGGAGGCCGAGTTCTTCGAGACGCTCTGGGTCTGGTCGGACACGCCCGCCGGACGCTTGTTCATGGCCGACGAAACCAAGACGTTGGTCAGCGTGCTCGTCCCGGACTCTCGTGACGGTGCAGACGGAACCAGCGGGCCGCCCGAGGAAATCGAGGAGACCGCGATCTGGGGGTCGGGAGCGACCAACAGTCTGGTCGTGGTCCTGAAAGCGATGTTCACCTGGCAACTCAACGGTAATCGCGACTGAGATACTCGATTCACTCGGATCCTCCCACAAGAGACATGTACCGAGATTACATACGCTTGGAAACCACTCAAGGGGACGCAGTCCCTCGAATCAACGCAGACCAAGCGCGGAGTCACGGCGGGAATCTTACCTATGTCACCTGATGAATCACGTCCGGATTCAGGAGCATCGGACTCATCATCACCCGGGGCGTCAGACGCCGATGAGGGATCACTTCGGTCCGACTGGACCGGATGGGAACAGCCGGGACTCGCGATCGTCGAAACCGTTGCGAAGGCAACGGCCCGCGACCCTGACCGACTGCCACCGCTGCACGACTCGATCGATGTCGAGGCCCTCACCAATCTGCTCGAGTCCGGAACCCCTGCTTCGCGGGCATCCCTCCGGCTGTCGTTCGACTATGATGGGACGACGGTCATCGTCAAAGGGAATGGGGACGTCATCGTTCCGCTCGGCCAAGAGTCGGATGAGTAGTCCTCAGGTATCGATACACGCCCGTCAACGGGAGGACCGCGAGGCGATCACTCGAGTTCGGTCTCGATGAAGGCGAGGAGCTTCTCGAGGCGCGGCGTCGGGTGGTATCGAACCGTCTCACTACGGGGGTCGTACTCGACGATTCCGACGTCGTCGAGTTTGGGGAGATGAGCGTGGTGTAACTCGAGTCGCAGTTGGTCGTGGGCTGACGGTCCCTGTCTGTGGGAAGGTGGTTGTGGTGAAGTTTTCGCCGGTGTCTCCGTGTGGGGGAGACGGTTGACGAGTTCGTCGAGGTGAACGACGTCGTCGTCGGTCGTTCGCAGGTGGTTAAGGACCGTCCGTCGGCGCTGGTCGGTAACCACCTCTAACACGATCTGGATCGAGTCGGTGTGGTGGTCGAGAGTCATTGGCAGCTCCACCCTGTTCGATTGGGCACCGAGCACGAGCGAACACGGCTGAAATCGACTCAACGTGGGGACGGATACCACTGCCGATGACCCGGATCCTCACACCCCTGACCGGGGATCACACTCGAGTGATGATTACTGAGCAGTCGAAATGGAGGAGTGTATCCAAAATCAACCCCGCCTACTGCTGGGTTGCATAAGTACAGTCCCAAAGTGCTTTGGGCCGATTTAGAAGATGAGAATCTCGACCTTTCTAAACATCGATTATTAGATATTTTGTTGAGTGGTGCAGGTGTGATAATTACTGAGAAAGTATCATGAGCTTGCAAATGCAAACTTCGAAGGCGGAGTGTCGCGAGTAGAGTGTATGACTGGAACCATCGCGGAGGTGAAAGTTAACCTCACGCACTTCGCTCTCGAGCATACACTGACCACCGTTGATGACTTGAAGTGTGAAGTCGAGCGAATCGTCGCCACGGATCCGGAGACGCTCATGCCGTTTCTCTGGGTCGAAGCACCATCATCAGTTCTCGACGACCTCGAAGAGGTGTTTGCAACCGACGAGACGATCGACCAGGTTGAGTGCATCGCGGAGCTCGATGAAGAGCGGTTGTACCGAATGGAATGGATCGACAAAATCACCCTTCTCGTTCAGATCCTCGTCGAAGAAGATGGAACGGTCCTGTCAGCCTCGGGGACGGGTGAGGGATGGTATCTTCGCTTGCTCTTCCCGACCCGTGAAGCGCTGGCTCGAACCCACGATTATTGTCGTGCGAACGGAATCGACTGTGAGATCCTGACTGTTTATAACATCGATGAAGGGCGGCAGGGCCGGTTCGGTCTTACGGACGCCCAACAGAGTACGATGACCACTGCCTTCGAACTCGGCTACTACGAGATTCCGCGCACTATTGATGCAGAAGAACTGGCGACCGAATTCGATATCTCCCATCAGGCGCTCTCCGAACGTCTCCGCCGCGGACACAAAGCCCTCGTGAAAAACACACTCATGATCGGGCCTCGAGAGTCGACACAATAACCGGGAGGCCGCGATTGCAACTACGAGACGAAGTGATACTCTCTCGTCTGTACGTAACGACGGCTGGTCTGATCAGCGTGATCCAACCGACACGTTACATTGAGGTGTGAACGGACCACTCCTCACTCCGTCACGTCATCTAATGCGAACGAGCCGTGGTTAATTTCCCCTGTTTGGGAATATCGGAGCATTTGGACTCCTGTGCTCGAGGTCTCGGCATTCGTCAATTCGAGAGCGGCTGGAATCGTTCCGTCCCCGAACAACTGCTTCCCATTCCCCAGGACCAGGGGGAAAATCCAGAGCCAAAACTCGTCAACGAGGTCGTGTGCGAGCAACGTCTGGATCAGATCATGGCTCCCCTGGGTCATGATTACGCCCTCACGCTCTTTCTTGAGATCCTCGACAGCCTTCGCGATGTCGCCCGAAAGGAGCATTGAGTTGTTCCACTCCACCTCTTCAAGGGTTCTGGAAGCGACATACTTGGGCATGCTGTTCAGTTTCGTCGCCACGGGATCGTCGTCCTCGACGTTAGGCCAGTGGTCGGCGAAGATCTCGTATGTTTTCCGGCCGAGCAGCAGCGCGTCGGCCTCCACGAACTGGTCATCCATGATTTCACCCATCTGCTCATCCCAGTAGTTGACTGACCACCCGCCCTGGTCGAAACCGGCGTCGCGGTCCTCATCAGGACCGCCCGGTGCCTGCATCACTCCATCGAGCGTAAGAAACGTTCCAACGACGAGTTGTCCGGTCGTTTCATCCGTATGAGTCTCGGTCATTCCCCCATTTACGTGAAAACAGGCGATATAGCTATCTTCCCGTCAGATAAATTACGACAGTTCCGTTACCTGCTTCCCTTGTGCGTAGCGCAAGAATCAGCTGATGGCCTTCGTGAAAATAGGCCTTGTGAGTTGAGCCCTGAGGTTTTATCTCATCGTTACCTTGGGCTGCGAACCAAACGAAAACCCCAATCCCACAGTCTGGTGTGCGTAGTTAGTCGTCGGATAGTTATGGATAGGCCGCTTCCCGGAGATGTTCGCCGGGGTCAGCAAAGTAACCGGAAAGCCCTACAGTCACCATGATCCGGATTTCACGCAGTGGTGTGACGACTTCGATATAGAGCGCTACTGCCGAAGTTTCTCACGCCAGTCCTAAGCACTTCGGCGTGAAGAGTCGCTATGGAACTCATCGTTCAGTGCGGCAGTGATAGCGTCCCTATCCTCCAGTAGGAAGGTAACGAAAGGTACGAGGTAGCGCAATGGAACAAGGGCGAGCTCGAAGATCCCAATGTTGAGGGAGCCGGCGACACGGCAGTCACACTTGCGAAGAACAACCCCGAGCAACTGTTTGGCCGGCTCTACGGCAGCGTTGATGCTTGGGAAGCCCAGCGCGAGAACAGAAAGTGGTAACGCGGCGCTGTATTCCCTTACTGCTTCTCACGAGCCAGGTCTGAAGCCAGCTTCTGGAACGGATTTGTTTTCAGGAAAGCCACTGTATCGGCCTTGGTTGGCATAACACCCTCATCGGTGACGCTGTAGTCCACGTCCCCTGCTGCCTTCAACAGGCGGAGCGTCTGTGTATTCGCACCCTCAACCGCATAGAAGTCATCAGCGAAGTCAGCAGCCTCCTGCTTGAATTGCTCCAGAAGTAGTGTACCGATTCCCGCTCGCCGGAATGAAGGGAGTGTGAATATCTGCCTGAGGACTGCGACCTTCCCGGACCGCGTATCCTTGGCTGGTTCGGCGGTCCACGTCAGGTATCCCACGGCCGTTCGGTCGTGATACGCGAGGAATGCGTTTGCGTGCTCTGGCTTGTAGAGGCTGAACGTCGTGTCCTCGTTCTTCGCCTCTACATTCAGCAGTTGCACTGCGGCCTTCTGTTCCGGAGTTTCGACGACAGTGACCTGTCGGTCCCGCCCGACACCATCAACCCCCTCAATCCATGCGGCACTCAAGAGGTCGTTTGGGTCCTTGTACACGCCATTATCGTCCATCGCTGCGACAAGGTAGTCACAGTCTTGGTTCGAGCAGTTGAGAACTGAGACATCTCCTACGTGCCCAAGGTGCTCGTAGAACGGTGGCGTCTCTTCACCACAGGCACCGCACGTGAACACGGGCAGTCGCTTTTCCTCCAATGGGAGGTCGCGTCCAAGCGGCTCGTCACAGGCTATACAGGCGTTCATCTCTCCATATATCATCGCCGTATTCGACCGCTCTCCACAGTTGGGGCAGACAATCAGCTCCACGGTCTCGACCGACTTTGAGCCCGTAGTCAGCTTCTGACACCCGCCTGTTGCTGGCATGATAGACGTTAACCGACACGATAAATTAACGTTGCCCACTTTCGCTGACCTAAGATACACCAATGGGTCCGCCAGTCGGTGAGAGTAGTATGAGTGCCCATCTCGAGGAGTCTGTCGAGGTGACGATGCTTGACGGCGGGGATGGTGAATAGAGACGGACTGTACGGATAAGTCGTTCCGTTGCACTGAACGATAGGTGAGTCGTCTGTATGTGACGTGAGGATCAGCCGCTAAGTCGTGAAAATAGTCCAAAGAGTTGGGCATAATGAGATTTAGCTCAATCCCACTGTGTATTTCCGAAGCTAGACACAGTAGACCCAGAGTTTAGTCTGAGTAAGCTCAACCCATCTAAGTTATTTTTCACGAGAGAGGGATCTGATTCACATTTCTAACCTGATAATTAGAAACAAGGGTGAGAGGAGGCGACTATACCGCTACCTTGTGCAACACCTTTATTGGGAATGCGGGCAATTGTTGCACAAGGTCAATGGCACCACCGACGCCACCTTCGACACTCCCTGATTATATCGCCGATGGGCTTCCCAAACAAGACGATGAGACGCTTCGCGACACCTGCGACTACATCGATCAGTTGCTTGCCGATCGTGAGCGGCGCCGAGAGGAGCCCGTCACTGAAGACGACCTCCCCGATGACGTCGATGTCGTCGAGGAGGGCTCGAGCGGCACGGTCTATCACGAGTATCGAACTTGTGGCGACGACACCTGTAAGTGCATGAGTGGTGGCCCGAAACACGGCCCGTACGCATATCGAGCGTATCGCGATGGTGACACCGTTCGCAGGGAATATCTCGGCAAAGCTCCGAACACCAATACAACTGACTAACGAATGCCCATCAACACGGACCACCCCTGGCTCCCCGCCGAGACCGACGAAACCTTCGATCCACTCGACCACGCCGACGTTACACCCGATTCAGATACCCCGATACTCATCACACCTCGCGGAGGCGCCCGTGAGGTTGGCCGAAGCTGCTATCAAGTCGACACCGAGTACGCTACGTATCTCGTCGATTGCGGTCTGAATCAGGGCACAGGTAACCAATTCCCTGATGACCGTGGTCTCGGCCCTGAAGTCATCGACGCCGTCTTTCTCACTCACGCCCATATCGATCACTGCGGCGGTCTCCCCGTGTTCGAAGCCCGCGGTCTCCTCGACGATGACGCCCCCATCGTCGCGACGCCCCCGACCATCGACCTCGCAACACTCCTCCTGCGTGACTCGCTGAAAATCCACCAACACGAAACGACGCATCGTGATCGGCAATTCACCGAGCGCGATGTCACTGCCGTCATCGACCGGTTCGAACCTGTCTCCTACGGCGGAGGGCTTGTCGCTGGCGTCGCCGACGTCCCTGAACAAGAGCCGCTCGTCTTTCGATTCGGGAACGCCGCCCACCTGCTAGGGTCGGCCTGGCTCACGCTCCAAACGACCGGCCAAAAGGTCGTCTTCTCTGGAGACCTCGGTGGTCGTGCGGGACACCTGCCTTCGATTGAGACGCCACCACAGGCCGATCTGCTCCTCTGTGAGTCGACCTACGGCGGAACCCACAGTCATACGTCGATCAACGATGCGCAGACAACCCTCTTCGAAGCGATCGAACAATCCGTCCGAGAGGGCTCTCCGGTATTGATCCCGACGTTCGCCGTCGGTCGCGCACAGCTCCTCCAACTCGTGATCGGTGACCGACTGCACGAATTCCCTGATGAGTTGCAACAGAAGATGCGCCTCGTCGTCGACGGGATGGCCCAAGAGGCGACCGAGATCTATCACGAATACGTCCAAGACGAGACGGTTATGGACGACGCGATGGTGAACCGAGTCGTCGAAACCGGGTATGAAACACCGTTCCAGCCTGATATCGCCGAGTTCCCAAAGTCAGATACCGACCGACGAGCACTGCTCGAGGATGCTGGCGGAACCGGCACCGTCCCAATCGTTATCGCGCCCTCGGGGATGCTGAGCGGAGGGAACTCACCTCGCTATCTCACCGAGTTTGCGGCTCGATACGACCGTGCAACACTCCTCTTGACTGGATACCAGGCCTCTGGAACCCTCGGCCGAACCCTCCAAAATCAGGTCAAGGCCGACGACGACGAACTCACGTATACGACTGAGGCAACGCCCTTTGGAACTGATTGGCCCACCTCGGAGACCGTCCAGTGGACGACGATCGACACCGACGACGGTCCCGACCGGGTGACTCGAGCAACGATCCCGTCCGACTGGCTCCAAACTGTCCATGGGTTTAGCGGACACGCCGCTCAGGACGGCCTTCTCGAATACGCCCGGCAGGTGAGTCCGGAAGCGATCGCACTCATCCACGGTCCCGAGTACGCCCAAGCACAACTCGCCGAGCACGTCACTCGGAACGTCGAGAGTGCGTCCCAGGTGACGCGATCACGACTCCTCACGCCGATTCCACTCTCACGAGAGGGTACAGACGAACTCGCAACGCCGGTGCTGACCCCGGAGCAGGTCGAGGGTACCTCGAGTGACGTTCGTGAGCAGGTTCGTCAGCTCCGCGAACAAGTGGCTGCATTGAGTGAGGAGCTCGCCACCGCCCGGAACGAATCCACGCTGTCGGAGGCAGACGTTCGAGCCATCGTTCACGATGAACAAGGCGAGCAGTCTGAGTAATACACGAACACGATCACCTGCCGGGTTGAGCGCCCGCCAATGCCCGAAACAACGCTGTCAACGCGGGCATTGTACGTGACACTCCCACCGGGACTCGAACGGTTGATGCAGACGATGTCCGGGTCGTTCGAGGGCAGACTCCACGCCGCCCAGCACGCTCTCGTCGCCACGTTTCCGCTTGTCATTCTCTGTGACCGGCGTGATGTCGGGAGCGTCTCGACGACGGACCATCCACAGGCAGAGACGAGTGCGCTGTTCATCTACGATAGCTACCGCGGTGGTGTCGGACTGGCCAGGAACGGATACGACCACATCGAGGGCCTTTCAACACACGTGGGAACTGCTCGCCGATTTCGGGTGTTCGGACGGCTGTCCGGCCTGTATCCAGTCTCCCCACTGTGGCCGGGCAAACGAACCGCTCGACAAGCGCCTCGCGGCAACGCTCACGATGGCACTGGCCGATCCAAGCCGGCAGGCCGACGATGCGACACCGAAATCTCGTTAGGCCACCGTTGCGAACGACGGGGTATGAACGTCGACGAGAAGACGATCCGGGATCGGAGCACGGACGCAGTGTTCGAGCGCGGGCAAAACTACCGCGATGAAGGGAGGATTCAACGCCTCGATCGGTTCGATGATCTCGTTACCGCGGCTGTCCGCGGATCGAACCTCTACGACGTGACTGTCGAGTTCGGTGGCCGGAGCCTCGACACGCAGTGTACCTGCCCGTACGACGGTGGTGGCGACTGCAAGCACGTCGTCGCGGTGTTGCTGGACATCGCTGCGAACCCGCCACAGGACGAAAGTGAGGCCATCGAGACGGTTCTCGAAGACGTGTCTGCAGACGACCTGCGTGGATTCGTCCGTGACGCACTCGCTGAACACGCAGAGTTGCGCGAACAGTTTCTCGCACGCTTTGGTGACGACCACAAATCAGTCGAGGAATACCGAGAGGAGATCGCGCAACTGTTCGAGCAGCACGCCGACCCTGGCGTGTACGACGCTATCGACTTCTCCCGGTTTTTCGAGATTGCCAAGCAGTACCGTAACCGCGACCGGTATCTAGCGGCTGCGACCGTCTATCGGGCCGTGTTCGAGGAAGTCGACGAAAAATACAATTGGGTCGACGGGGCGTATGACCACTACGCACGGACCATCCAGACCGCGATCGAAGGCTACGCCGACTGTATCCTTGCAACCGACCCAACTCCCGAGGAGTTCGACACGTACGCGGGCGTGCTGGAAGCGCGGGCAACGTCGGAGCCGCCGATTAACAGCGATCAGTTCTGGCGCGAACTCGATAACTTGGAGGAGCGATACAATGAGTGAATCGACAGAGCGATTTGTGATCGAGATTGGGAGTGGAACAGTGGCACACATCATCGATATGGATGCGGGTGCGTTGGAGGACGACAATCGCTTCTCGCTTGGCTGGCGGATCCGAGACGGACCGCGAGCGCGAACGCGAGTTGGAGGACGACAATCGCTTCTCGCTTGGCCCTAGCGCTCCCGGTAAGAAGATGTGTAGTAGAAGCAGCCGGCATCCGCGACACCGACGAGTCCCGTTTTCGGAATTCGTCACCCAGAACGAAATCGACAAAGAGGGGCTCGAGGGCGACGCACCGGGCGAAATCTGCTCGTATTGCTGGTCGAATACACGCGACGCACTGGCGGACGAACAGGAACGAGCTGACGACGACGTATCCGAGCGGATCGGAACCATCGGGTATCGGCTCCGCTGGAAGCAGAAAGGTCGTGCGCGAGACGAGTGATACGATATCGTCGTGGGACCCGAGACGACGATGGCAGAACTGGACAGACTCGTGTGTCGGTTCACCACGCTCGACGATTTCCACCTCCGGATGTACGGCCTCGAAGGCGAGCATCTGGATTCCAGCATCAACGTGCTTCCCGACCACCAGTACGAGCAAGCAGATGACCGATCGGACACGAAAGCCAGCGAGATGACGGTTGGAGAGGTCGCCGAGCGTGGCGCACTCTGGGAAGGCGACAGACTCAGTCTGGTTTACGACTTCGGCACGCCATCGCACTACTACTGTATCGTCAAGGAGGTGTACGAGCCTGACGAACTTGATGGGGTTCTCGACGATATCGACGTGATCGCATCGACCGAGACGGCCGCGATTGTCAGGGAGAAACGACCACAATGACCGGGGAAACAGACGAAGAGCGAAACAAACGCATTCGGAGAGAGATACTCACCGACGCCTACACCGCAGATGAGCAGGCGATCAGCTGGTGCTATTACCTCGAACGCGAGATGACCGTTCCATTTCAGGCGCGATGTATCGAGGAACGAACAATCTCACCGCTGCGAGAGGGCGAAGAAGCGCGTGTCGTCGGAATGACGGATGAGGTCGTCAGCAGCAGGGAGATGTTCGTCCTCGTGGAGTGGATGGACCGGGAATTCGGTGTGCCACTATCACAGCTTGAGGTGCTCGACGTGGATCAGAATACACGGGACGCAGTCGACGACTGGCACTACTGGAACGGCGACGGTGGGCGACTGGGCTGAATATGCGAGTAGCGCCACGTTTTCAGGGACCAGCACGGTAGTCGTCGACAACACATGGACTACCCGACCCGCGAAGAAATTCGGTCGTTCTGTACCGAACAGTCCTTCGAGCGGGGTGTGAACTACTACCACCAGGAGCGTGTTCAGGAACTCGACATCGACGGCGGGGAGGTCAGGGCCACCGTTCGTGGCTCGAACTACTACGAGGTGGCTGTCGACATTGCGGACGATACTGTTCGCACCCGCTGTAGTTGTCCGTACGACTACGCGGGTGACTGCAAACACATCGTTGCGGTTCTGCTGGCCGTCGAGGACCGCGATACCGACACGGACAGTGCGACTGACGCCAGTCCAGATAGCGCTCTGTCGGAGACGGTAGACATCGAAGCAGTGGTCGAGGACATGGCAGCCGACGAGCTTCGATCCTTCCTGCTGGAGATTATCGAGGACGACCGCGACATCCGCGACCGCCTCGTCGCGTTCGCGGGTGAAGACACGGGCAAAACCGTCTACGACTACAAACAGGAGATCGGCCAACTATTCGACAGTGCTGCCGGCCGCGGTGGGCTGATCGACTACGACACGCACGTCGATTTCTCGCAATATTACGACCTCGCCGAGACACACCGCGAGCGTGGTAACGTCGAGACGGCGACGGACATCTACCGGGCGATTACCGAAGCGATTCGTGAGAACCTGAACCGGATCGACGACAGCGGCGGGTATCACGGTCGGGAGATTGAACGAGCCATCGACTCGTATGTCGAGACAGTCGCGGAAAATCTCGACAGCCACGAACAGAAGCGACCGTACATCGAGTACCTCTGCGAAGGGTTCGTCGAGGCCGATCACGGCTTCGCCAGCGATTATTACGACGACGCACTGCGAACACTCTGTACGACGACCGACGACCTTGAATACTGGCTGGACGCACTGGACGAGCGTGTCTCTAACATCAGTCTCGATGCAGTAGCTGGGGGCGAACTGACATCCGCTGGGGCTGGCGGCCGACAAGACGCATCCGCCAGCGATGACCCTGTCGAAGTATCGGCAGACGAACAATCGACGGAAGAACCCACGGAACACCACCGTGAGCGAACGGACGACGTTCTCTATACTTCTGATTTCACCGACGGCCCGCTCACCCCCGACGACTTCACTGGTGGGACGCTCGATATCCAACACCTAGCAGTCGGGACCCTAAAACTGGAGTACTTCGTCGGCGATGCCTTCGAGAAACTGCGTGTCGACGACCCGACGACTGTCGAGACACACACCGCAGATGTCGACCCGAGCGAGTCGACTGCTGGAGAGACAGAAATATCCTCATCACTTCGCGTACGGAGTCTCATCTCGACGTACATCTATATCCTCAGGGAACTCGGCGAGGAAGCGGCGCTGCCGTCACTGTACGAGGAGGTCTATCTCGAAACCACCCGCCTCTGTAAACAGTACGCCGAGCGGTTGATCGAGGAGGGGAACGAAGACCGTGCAATCGAGGTGCTCGAAGATGGAATCGAGACATTCCGGTCGACGACTGACCTTCGCTGGCTCGCTGCCGACCTCTACCGCGAGCGTGACACAGAAGCGTACCGTCGCACGCTGAAACAGTTGTTTCTCGATCATACCGAGTGGGCAGCCTACGACGATCTGAAAGACATCTGTGACGACCAAGAGTGGCAGTCACTCTACGAGGAGTTCGAGCGACAGTTCGCGGACAACCGGCAGAAACTCATCGCCATGTACGTCCACGAAGGCGACCTCGAAAACGGGTTTGCGGAACTGAAAGACAGCGAAAATCTCTCGTTGGTTCGCCAGTATCGTGATCCAGTCGCAACTTTCGCTCCGGTCGAGTACTTCGAGTTCTACCGCGAACTGGTCGTCCCGTTCGCCGCTGGTGAGACCGGGCGGCGTCACTACCGAACGGTCGCTGACCACCTCGAAGAGATGCAGCAACTCGTCCCCGAAGAGCGATTCGATGAGTTTCTCGACTTCCTGAAAGACAAGCACTCGAACCGCCCGGCGTTTCTCGACGAACTGGCAAAGGCCGGGTTTTGAGCGATTCGTACTGTACGCCGAACGTTTACCCGTGATACCAGACCCAGGCCTGATCGATGACCGAGTGGCGAGATGGGCCCGATTCCGACGACTTGCGGACACCTCGTAGTCACGCACTGTCACCTGGCACGATATCGGTCGGAGTGAACAGTGACACGTCGTCACGTTCCGCAGCCACCTGTTGGAGACCATCGGAAAACCCGGAGCGACAGAAACAGCAGTACTGCTCGGTCCGGTCACTTTCGTTGGGTGGCGTCCACTGGACCGCGGATGCCGCCCGTTCGAGGTCGGCCAGGTCGCCCTCGGTCATCTTCCTGCTGGTGTACTTGCACTCGCCTGCGACGAGTGTACCGTCGCTCCCGAGACCGACAACATCGAGTTCGTGTTGCTTGTGCCACCAGTAACCGACTCCCTGGTACGTCTTCGGAATTAACGAGGGTAGTACGTTCTGACAGACTCGCTCGAACATCGTTCCCATATAATCGGTGAAGGTCGGTTCGACCAGCTGATCGTAGGCGTCGTCGCTAAGCTGGACGAGTTGGCCCTGTTGGCCATAGACATACCGGAACCAGAACCGGAAGAGTGGTTCCTTCAGCCGGTAGCGGCTCTTTCGTGTCGAGTTGGGATCTGCTGTCACCGGAATGTCGCGTTCGACAAGGCGGAGCCGCCGGAGCTTCGAGAGATACGAACCCAGTGCATTTGAGTCAACACCGGCGAAGCCAGCAATCTCGTTGGCAGCCCGCTTGCCGGTCGCAATCGCCCGAAGAATCGTGTAGTAGGTCTGTGGCTCTCGAATCCCGAACTCCGTCCGCAACAGGAATTCAGGTTCGTTGTGGAGGACACCATGTTCCGAGAGGATCTGCGACTGGATGTTTGCGGCCAGTGAACGAGACGAGTCGAGTGCCTGGAGATAGTACGGCGTGCCACCAAACACACTCCAGGCCTGGATAACGTCGTCCGGGTCGTCACTGGGATAGAACCGTTGTGCGTCTGCAAGCTCGAGCGGTGGCAGGTCGACCGTCGCCGTCCGGCGACCGTACAGCGGACTGCCGCCGCTGAGGACCTTGTCCTCCATGATACTAATCGATGACCCGACGAGTACCAGCGTCGCGGCCGTCTCTTCGAGATGTGTGTCCCAGACCCGCTGCACCTTCGAGGGGAGCGCCTCGTCGGACTCGATGAGATATGGGAACTCGTCGAGAACGACGATCGCGTCTTCTCGCCCCAGCGCTCGAAAGATCGCTTCCCAGTCGCGCTGGATGTCCTCCAGAATGGGAACCGTTTCACTGGCGGTGTCGACAAAGTTCGTGAGTTGTGCCTCGGGCGTCTCCTCAGTCGCCTGCCAGTAGATCGCGTTCTCTCGCTCTCGGACTGCCTCACGCACGAGCGCACTCTTGCCGAGCCGTCGTCGACCGTAGACAACGATCAACTCGGCTGACTCGCTCTCGAACCTCGCGTCCAACAATTCCAGTTCGTTCTCACGGTCGACAAAACGCGGGTGAGTCATACATTCGATTCGCTCGCAACAGTTATTATGCTTCTGGTTATCTAAATCACGATTTTACTAACTACGATTTTATTATTTCCCAGGGGGCAACCTGAACGGTCACTGGTGTTTGGCTCACCTGAACGTGATTGGTACAAATTTCACTACACGAATGGTCGAGTGCCCAGATCGGAATCGTCTCGACATCTTTTTCGATGCGCATTTGGATGACACACCGGCTGATGTCTTATCAGTCGATCACATCAGTGACCGCCCGACTTCATCCGGTACGTGCTGAACCGGCCTGATCCGTGCCTGGACAGTCTCGAAGAATCGATGAAGCCGATGAATAGCTCTGGGCAGTCGCTGTCGGCGGCGAATCACCGCCGACGCGACAGTGTTTCCACTCACGAGGGGTACCCTCTCCCGAGGACACTTTACCGGACGCTCTTGTGTAGACTGGCGGAATGGCATGTTGACGATGAACAATCTACAGGAGAGATGGTCTGTATGACGGGAATCCAAGCGAATTAGGAGCCAATCAGTCTCTCGTTTCTCTGGTTCCGCTGTACTACGGAAGAGCGACTATAGTTGCAGTCCGACACGGCGCCGCTCAAAAACCTGAGTGTAATATTCGACTGTCCACTACTATGGGTGAGTTACCCACACCCAGACTGATTTTAATACAATTGCCACGATAGTCCAGGTTGACGTCCGATATACCCCTCAAACTGGGAGAGTTCAACACGATGATCATCACTCGCCTCACCCCGCGGCGTGCTCGTTCTCGCTTAGCCGCGGGTCCCATGTTCGGCGAGTGCCTACAAGATCAGCGTGCGAAGAGCCCGGGCGCAAACCGCCGGATGCACGTCGACTTCAAATACGAAGGTTCGACGCAATCCGGCAACGGCCGGACACTCTCACCCGCATAACTCGGCCCCCATACGGACTACCCGTCAGGGATCGGGGAACACGGGATTGCCGCCTGCCTGTGCCCAGTACTCGCTCAGTACACAGCCTGATGCGCGTGTGGGGTGCCAGGCTCGCGGCTGATTGGTTTCCGTTCGTTCCGAAACAGGGGCGAGCGGACTCCGTCCGCGCTGAGCGCACGGAAGTCGTTAGCCAACAGCCCCGCAGCGATAGCTGCGCCTACGTAGAGCCCCGGAGTCTCCGCTGGCGAGGGACGCCGGACTTTGAATCCGGAGGTCGCCGGTTCGATTCCGGCCGGGGCGACTACGGTGCCGACGTGGTGTAACTCGGCGAGCATACGGCCCTGTCGCGGTCGTGATCCGGGTTCGAATCCCGGCGTCGGCGTGGATGCGTGGCGTGGCCACGTGGGGATACCCATCGAGGTAGGCAGCCCGTTGGTGCGATCAACTGGATCGTTCCTACGATGCTGGGCCCAGCAGGGTCTGCAACCTACATGAGCCGGTGTGGTATTCCCGGGAGCACCCGAAGTACGCCCCCGCGATGAGACGTGCAACCACGACTACTCGGTCGCGGTTGCACAGTTGGAAACAGTCGTACAGATAGTGAATCAGCTGCCGAACGCTCGGCAGTCCAGTGAGCCGATGGTCCAGCGGACGACGATCTGTGCCTTGGGCGCACAGGACCGGGGTTCGAATCCTCGTCGGCTCACTGTGCCGCGACTGGGTATTGGGGAACCCAGCGGCCTGCTATGCCGTGGCCGTCTACTATCGGTCTCCCGGTTCGAATCCGGGTCGCGGCGTCATGACAACGAATGTCTGCCCCGCCTGCGAGGAGGAAGCGTTCCGTCACGTCCCGCTCGGTGAAACAACGTCTATCGACACGATTGGAAGCGTGGAAATCTGCGTCACCGAGGACGGCGCATACTTCCACGGAACGAGGTGACTGCCATCCATCCCTGCCGTGACTGGGTGCTGATGAGCACATTCGCCTCGATAGTGAGGGTCAGAAGCTGAGTAATGCGCGTCTTCCGGTGTCTCGGTGAGAAACGCGAGGCGGGCTTGTCGGAGCAAGTTCTGACGGAGATGGTGAGACATGCGGATAGGCGACCGCGCTCGGTTTGAAACCGAGAGCCGCGAGGCTTCGGAGTTCGACTCTCCGTCTCACCGTTGGCGGGGTTTCCTTAGCTTGGTCAAGGAACTGCGTTGGAACCGCAGCGTCCGCAAGGACACGAGTGTTCAAATCGCTCTCCCGCCGCTGCGTGCCGAAGTGATTCGCAGAGTCGCCGGCGATTCTCGAATTGCGCCGCCATGCCAGAGAGGTCGACCGGACACGGTCGAGACCCGTGTGGTTCGTCCTTCCGAGGTTCGAATCCTGGTGGCGGCATCCGGCCATCGTGCCGGTAGATAATTCCCGCTTCAACGTTACGTCGCCGTACTCAAGTGGCCAACAGAAAGCGGTTCAGAACCGCTGGCGTAGGTCCTTCCGAGGTTCGAATCCTCGCGGCGACATTTTCTCCCCGTGGTCTAGCGGCTACGATGCCTCCCTGTAGAGGAGGAGACGCACGTTCGAGTCGTGCCGGGGAGACTGCGGGACGGTGGAAGAGCCTGGCATTCACACACTCTCGCCGAGTTTTCACCGGAGACCCGGTGCGACGGTGAGAGTTCCTTCATCTCACTTGTAACGAGAACACGCAGGTTCGAATCCTGCCCGTCCCACTGGCCGATGACCCTTTCCAGACGAGGCCAACCCGCTCCAGTGGAGTAGCGGCCAAACTCACGGCCCTCTCACGGCCGAACCCCCGGTTCGAATCCGGGCTGGAGCATTCTCCAACAGTCCGAGACCTCTCACTGCCAGCTGACTAGACTGAGGGACGGACAGCTGTGGAGAAATGAGAGATGCCCATGAGTGAGTTCCGGATTGTGGTGCTGCGGGATAGGATAATGGCAGTCCGTGGGGCTCATATCCCCGAGGTCCAGGTTCGACTCCTGGTCCCGCAATGGAGGACAACAATGGGACTATTCGATACAGTCGAACTCTACGACGACGTCCACCTACCGGAGTACCCCGAAGGGATTACTCCTGCCGAGGACGTCGACTGGCAGACGAAAGGCATCGGTCGACCCACCATGACCACATTTCGGATTACGGCGGATGGTCATCTCTTCGAAGAGGAGTGGCACACCGAACCGGTTCCGCCGGAAGATCGACCATACGCGAGCCATGACGACGTCGACGAGGACGATTTTCGCTACATGGCCGGCAGTCTGAATCGAGTCCACGACGGCTGGATCGAACGAGACGACTACCACGGCCGTTTCGAGCTCACACACTCCTTCGAGAATCTCGATACACTCGTCACGTATCAAGTGACGTTCACGCACGGGCAACTCGAGGGTTTCGAACGCCGGCGATAATCCGTGCGTGTCCGCCGTAACTCGGTGCTTGATTTCTTCCCTACAGCGCTCCCGGAGTCTCCGTTGGAGAGAGACGCCACCCTTTCAAGGTGGAGGTCAGGGGTTCGATTCCCCTCGGGAGCACTCGGGGGGCTGGCCCTGACAGCGTTTTCCCGTGTCTGACATAGCGGGCAGCCACGGATCCGTGACGCTGTCACGGTCGGCTTTCCCCAAGCGTGTGGTCGTCGAGGTGGTGCGTTTCTTCGCCCGCAAAGCACACCAACGGGAGTCATAGCCCGTCGCGCCACCGGTTGTCCGACCGCACGTGGCGACCGTCGAGTCGGAGCGTTGCTTCGCCAGGAACTCGCAGGTTCAAATCCTGTCGGTGGCGTAGTCCATCGAGAACATCCCGGACAAAGAGAGTACGATGGTACTCTCGACACCGGTCCCGCTCCGACGGTTTTCCGGTCGCCGTGTCACCAGTGGCCGTCGATCTGGAGCGATACGTCGATGGCACGCTACGGGTTCGAATCCCGTCTTTCGCTCCAGAAATTGTCCGGCCACTCGTGTTCCCGTAGCTCAGCCAGGACAGAGCACCGGCCTTCGAAGCCGGGATGTCGCACGTTCGAATCGTGCCGGGAACGTCCAGCCAAGCGATGCGAGGCTGGTTCGGGAAGTTTCTCTCCCGATACTCGCTGGTCACAGAGCGTGTGAGCAGCGCTGGTATTGGAGTCGCCTGTTGTGGCTCCGGGTGATAGTATGGAATTCAACACGCCGAAGCAAACGGTCGCGGAGACAACGCGGACTACCAACTACGAAGGTGGGGAAGCGTTCGAGCCTGCCGACCCTCGACTCGCATTGTACAAGCGCACGATCAATCAGCTGCTGGAAGGATCGTTCTACGAGTCCGATGACGAACAGCTGGCGGCTGTCGTCCACCAATTCGATGACGCCGCAAACGAAGATCCAGAGTTCGTCCTGAAGCTCGCAGCCTATGCGCGCCAGGAGCTCTACTTGCGGGACATCCCACAAGCGCTGCTCGTGCTGGCAGCCAACGACAACCGGTTCAAGGACGACTCCCCGGAGTCGCTCATCCGCGAATGGGCGCCGGCGATCATCCAGCGAATGGACGAGACAGCCACCGCGCTCGCGGTCCACGATCAGCTGTTCGGCGGGACTGCGCCGTGGCCGCTTCGACGCGGGATCGAGGACGCGCTGGTGGAGATGGCCGACGCCTACACGCTGGGCAAGTACGACCTGTCGCGGCGCGAGGTGACGCTGCACGACGTCTTCAACCGCGTCCACCCCACGCCCGTCGACGCCGAGCAGGAAGCGCTCTTCGAGCGGTTCATGCGTGGCGGCCTCGACGACTATCCCGACGTCGACCCGTTGCCGGCGCCCAACACCTGGGAGACGGTTATCTCCGAGCGCGGCAACACCCAAGCCGCCTGGGAACTGCTCATCGAGGATGACGAGTACACGCTGCCCATCTTCGCGTCGATCCGGAACCTCCGGAACATGCTCGAAACCGGCGTTCCGGAGGACACCGTCGTGGATTACCTCGACCTAGAGGCCGTCCGACACGCGCCGCTGTACCCGTTCCGGTACTACCAGGCCTACACCGCGCTGCAAGACGCGGATGTCCAGGCACCGACGGTCGAGCAGTGGCTCGAAGACGCAATTGATGTCGCGGTCGAGACGGTGCCTGGCGGATTCGGCGATACCTTTGTCGCGGTCGACCTGTCGGGATCGATGGATCAGCGGCTGTCCGCGAACAGCACGCTCCGACTGAAGGAGATCGGTGCGTTGTTCGGTGCGATCCTGGCCAACCAGGGTGCCGACGTCGGCGGGTTCGGCGACGACTTCCAGACAGTTCCGATGCACGTCGACACGCCAGTACTGCAGCGCCAATCGGCGGTGTTGGCGATCGACGAGGACGTCGGGAACTCGACGAACGGCTGGAAGGCGATCAAGCACCTCCACGACCGAGGGGGTGCTGTTGAACGTATCGTCGTCTTCACCGATATGCAGATCTGGGACAACACGCCGTTTACAGCCCGCGATTCCCAGACGGTCAAGGACGCGTTCGATACGTATCGGGACGAGGTGTCTGCGGACACCTCGCTGTATCTCGTCGATCTCGCGGCCTACGGCGACCTGGTGACGCCAGAAGGCTACAAGAACGTCTACAACATCTCGGGGTGGTCGGAAAAAACTCTCTCATTTATAAATCAAGTTGAGAAACCAAATCAAATCATCGAACAAATAGAAGAGAGGAATAGATAGCAGTGATACTCGCAATTTATTATTTTTCAATTGTGATATCATATATGACTACGGCTGAAAATACCTGTCCCACGTGTGGGAAGAGTGGTTTTTCGAGCTACCAATACGTTCGTATCCATCATTCCAAGGTCCATAATGAGCGGATCCCAGAGACAATGCATTGTGAGGTTTGTGGGATGAATTTGAAATACTCCCCTCTCAACGGGATCAGCGCCGGACATGTAGTATGGACTGTAAATCAAGACTCCACGAGAAGGAGGGGACTTTTGTTGGAGAAAATAACCCTGCGTGGAAACCAAAGGTTCAGAAGGAATGTCGCTGGTGCGAAGGTCTGTTTGAAATTCGCCCTTCACGTATCGATAGACTCCACTTTTGTAGTGATACGTGTCGCTCCAACTGGCGGTCGGAATGGGCCTCTGGTGAAAGTTCACCAGTCTGGAATGGTGGAAAAGAGACGCTTAGCTGTGAATACTGCGAGGCAAAATTTGAGGTGAAACAGTCCGGAGCTCCATCAGCACGATTCTGTTCGATACGATGTCGAGCAGATTGGCAGTCAGAAAACCAATCTGGTGAGAACAGCCCTCACTGGAAAGGTGGTCACGCAACGAACTACGGTGATACGTGGAATCGCCATCGACGAATCATCGCCGAATACTATGATAGCTGCCAGTTATGTGGAGGGGATGGGAAAGATGTTCATCACATAACACCGTACAAAACCTTTGACTCCGATAAAGAGGCGAACCAACTTACTAATCTCATCTATCTTTGCCGTGACTGCCACGCTAAAATTGAGGTGGGCAAGAAGGAGTGTCCCCGACCCGAGGCTCTGGAAGATATTTTAGTCGGTGTTAATGAAATCTGTCACGAAGCGTGTGTTCAACACGCCGAGAATCCGAAGCAGATCATCAATGAGATCGAGGCGTTCGAGCCGACCTAGTCCTGTCCGTATCTTTTCTTGGCTCTGTAGTTTCGGTACACGGCGGCGGATTTCATGGATAACGGACGGTGCGGCGAAGGTTATAGACGGTGGCTTTGAGCAGCATTTCACGGAATTCGAGCCACCAGCTTCGCGCACGCACGGCAGCGCCGAGCGTGCGCTTGATCGACGAGAAGACGGTTTCTGACATGGAGCGCTGATGGTACCGATCACTGTCCATGCGGGCGTTGTGGGCGTGATCGAGCGGATTCATGATACGGTGTTTGATGAGGGGTCGGACGCCGTTTTCACGGAGTTCGTCGCGGAACGCTCTCGCGTCGTACCCGCGATCAGCCGCGAGGCTTCGCAGGTCGCCGGCGTTTCGCCGGGCGACCTGCGGGCCGATCTTCGCGTCGTGCTTCTTCGAGGTCGTCGAGTGAACGTCAGTGATGTACAGCGTTTCAACGTCCACGAGAGCCGTGACTTTCAGCGCTCGGACGCGGTAATGCGTGCGGTTGGCGTAGTGGCGGCTGGGCTGATCACGGTCAAAGCCTGTCGAATCGATCGCAGCGTGGCCAGTGCGTTTCTCGACGGAGGCGTCGAGAAACGCATGCCACGTCTTCGTCGGAATTCGCTCGAACCAGGTACGCAGTACCGTGTAGTGAGGGAGTCGCGTAAGACCGATTTCATCGAGGACACCGGGCATCTCGCTGAGCAAATCTACCGTGACACGGTAGGATTTGCCCAGCTCGAGACGAAGTGCATGGAGGGTGAGCATCGCCCATTCGGCGAACCCGCGACCCCGTTCGGGGTCGGCGGGTCCGTCGGGATTCGCAACAACTGATTTAGACTTGGCGACCGTAACACGGGTGAAGAGGCGGATTTCAGATGTCACACTGATCCGTCTCTTCGCTTTCTACGGCAATAACGCGGTCGTAGAGTCCTCGCCTAGCGAAACTACAGAGCCAACGAATTGAACAGCCGAGTATCACATACCTTTGCGACCTCGGTCTGATCAACGTCTTCGAGAGCTGCGACCGATCTAATAATCGCTATTCTTGGCAAGGTCTCCGACCAACCAAACTCCTTTCTCACCTCCTGACCGTCCTTCTCAAAGTCGTTCATACGTTCTGCGCCAACGCCGCTCAATAGTGAAACCCGCGAAATCAGCTCTCGGCTAGCGATCCTGCGAAGCAGATGGAAGTGTAATTTCCATCACCATTAATAACAACCTTTAATAATGCTTTGGACAATAGTAAATTTGTCATGGCACGACATAACAGGCGGTCGTTCCTTCAGCTAACGGGTACAGTAATCGGCGCTGCAACGCTCGGTGCAGGCACCGCGACGGCGACCACCTCGGACTCGCGGTTCTTTATCAATCTCCGCGATGTTGACCGCTCGGAGGTCCCTGATGACGTCGAGATTATCCACGATCTCTCACAGGCCGACGTCCTCGTTGCACGCGGCGACCAGGAGCGCGTGAACGGAACCACGGTCGCCGACCGTGTCATCAATCGCGGGGACGACCGCACCGGTGCCGTTAAGTCCCGTAGCGGACCGACTATCGATGGCAAAGGGTCGAGTCACAACCACGACGGCGCACCGAAAAACAGCGAGTTCCAGTGGGACAAGCGTGTTCAGGACGTCAGCAACGAACTGACCGACAAACCGGGTGGCGGCAAGTCCATCCACGACACGACGACTGGCGCGGGTACCCGCGTCGCCGTCGTCGATTCAGGCGTCTACGACGGCCATCCGGATCTCGCAGGCGTAGTCAACGACGAACTCTCCGAGAACCTCTCGGAGGACGACTACGACTGGCGGCCCAACGGCGCCGGTGACCACGGGACCCACGTCGCCGGCATCATCGCGGCGACCAACAGCAACGACGGTCCCGGTGGAGGTGTTCTCGGCACCGCGCCCGACACCGAAATCGTCTCCTACCGGATGTTCTCAGGTGAGGAGGGCAAACAGGGCGACGGCTACGCTGGATGGGTGAAGGCCGCCGAGGCCGGCTGTGACGCCATCAACTACAGTGTCGGGTTCCCCGCACCGTATGTCTACCCCGACGACTACCCCTTCCTAAAGGAGGAACTTCGCATCGCCGAGCAGGTCGCGGCATACGTCCGCTCGCAGGGTACGGTCATCGTCAACTCCGCGGGCAACGACGGGCTAGACATGACGCCTGAGAGCACGCTGAGCCTCCCGACCGAGGCCGACGGCGTCTTCGGCGTCAGTTCAACCGGCCCCATCGGCTACGGCTGGGGCGGGAAACACAGCGACAACGAGGCGAAGTGGCTCACCGGCAATCGCCTGGAGGAGCCCACGGCGACGCCCGCATTCTACACAAACTACGGGAGTGCGGTCGACGTGAGCGCCAGCGGCGGGAACGCCGACCTCGAAGCCCTCTCGAGCAACCCGGACGCTGCCAACGACCTCGTCTACTCGACGGTGTATGAGACTGAAGGCGACGAACTCTCCCCCGCCTACGGCTGGAAGGCCGGCACCTCGATGGCCGCCCCACAGGTCAGCGGCGCGGTCGCGCTCGTCCGGTCGCTCCGACCCGACACGAGCGTCGAGGAGGTCGAATCACTCATCCAAGAGACCGCGAGCAGTGCTCCCGGCGGCGAAACCTACCACGGTGCTGGTCATCTAGACTTGCAGCAGCTGGTTAGAACGGCTGACACTCGCGGCCGTGGTCGTGGCGGTGGAAACTGACAGGGACGCAGCGGGTCTCGATAAGTGTAGCTCAACAGTTGAGCTGCTAGTTTAACATTTCTGGGGATCTATTTATCGGAAGGATTTCGGAGAAGCACGTTGCCTAGCTTTCCGACGAAGGCCGCAAAACGTTGGACTGGTTCATTTCAACCGGTGGACGAACGGCCGATGACAATACCCGTGGGCGGATTCTTCTGAAGGCAGATGACGGGCACACTGATTCGGAAATCAGTGAGCACGTCGGCTGTCACTGGAAAACCGTCTACAACACTCGCAAAGCGTATGCCGAGCAAGGACCCGCCGGCGACGACCCGCGGCCGGGGAATCAGATTCAGGGTATGGATAAAGGGTTTATTCGAGGGCGTTGCCTCCCGAGTGTGAATCCGTCTAATGGGGACACACGGTTAGTAGAACACGAGTTCGATTGGGGGGAAACCTCCCCGAGCGTTGCAGTCGTCTATACGCTCGCGTCTCTCGAAAACAGAGACACGGCGGACGGCCCGCCACTGTATGAATACGTTGACCCCGAGTCGCTGGATACGCTCGTCGCCGAGAGTGGGGACGTTTCAGTAACGTTCCCTGTACGGGGGTACGTAGTCGGGATTCGCGGTTCGACGGTCGCCGTCACCCGGGCCGTGTGTTGAGCTCTCAAGTTTAATCTGATCGTTACCTTGGTCTGCTTACTGATCGGCTACGTTAGTAACCTCAATGGGATCGTGAGAAGAATCCCGATAAATACGAGAGCATAGAATACGTTCCATGATTGAGTGCTAATACTGTAAAATAAGCCAGCCAAGATGAGGATATACCCAACAGAGACGAGGTACAATACGGTCTCCCTTTCGAGAAGTCCATTTCCCGTTTCGTTGTCGCTCAACATACACTCAATCTGACGAGAGGTAATATAAACCTAGTGACACCAGATCCTACGAACTGTGAGTTCCCTGTATGTAACAGCTGTTTCAGGCCCGCGTCCAGTCAAAAAAGAAGCCTGGTTCCTCTGATCGACTGTCTACAGATCGCGGGCCTGGACGGTTCGCCGGTCGTTATCTTCGGCCCGCTGGGCAGCATCTTCGAGCAACTCCGCGACCTTCTCGTCGAGGGCATCGTAAAAATCCGCTGCCACGTTCTGGTCGTCGAGTTGGTCCTTCACTGCCGATTTTACGATGAGGTCTGCCATACGACACTCATCAGTACATACCTCTTCGAGAAGTAGTCTTCGGCTTTCTAGCGTCCAAGACGACGTCCAAACAGCCCTCAGTCGGCAATCACAGAACAAGCCGAAGAGGAGACACCCACATTGCTGCCTTGTGCAACACGCTTTTTGGAAATGCGCCCTATTGTTGCACAAGGCTGATGACTCCACCTACCGCACCGGCGTCCCTTCCTGATTATATCGCCGACGGACTCCCGAAACAGGACGACGAGACCCTTCGCGATACTCAGGAGTACATCGATCAGTTGCTCGCCGATCGCGAACGGCGCCGCGAGGAGCCGGTCACTGAAGACGACCTCCCCGATGACGTCGACGTCGTCGAGGAAGGATCGAGCGGCACCGTCTATCACGAGTATCGAACCTGCGGGGACGACACCTGTCAGTGCATGAGTGGTGGGCCGAAACACGGCCCGTACGCGTATCGGGCATATCGTGACGGAGATACCGTTCGTCGCGAGTACCTCGGCAAAGCCGAATCAGAGTAAAGCATCGGTTTACTCCACACAGGGGGCGTCCAGTGGGTGCCGGTCGAAAAAGCCGTCGTCGATACAGAGGAAACACGGTGTCTATTCGGAGAATCACATGCCTGTTTTCTAGCTCCACTTCTTTTCGGAATATGTTATGGCACGTAAGTACACGTCATAACATATATAGCCCTGCACAGCGAACACAGTTGTATGAGTGGATCTAGCTACGATAAGACGATTCAGTTCCGTGCTGGGGCCGAAAAAGAAGCTGCGGAATTGCTTGATGAGATTCATATTGGGGGTGTTAATGTAAGTGAGCTTGCTCGAGTAGGGTTGGTAGAGATGCTCCAGCGTTCACTGGATGAACAAGACGAGATCGCGGTCTATGAACGATACAGCCGCGGTGAGATCGATGAAAGCGTGGCTCGTGTCCTTCTCGGTGAGAAAATCGACAGGATGGAAGAGGAGAAAGAAGCGTTCGACGCGGCTATGGAACGAGATACATCGTCGTTCGTTGTTGAGTAAATGGCGAGCGAGCCTCGCTATCCGATATTGGCCGATACGAGTTCACTCATTGCTATTGCGAACACCGAACAGTGGGAATTGGTGAAAGACTCCCTTACCCTCACGACGACAAACGTCTGTAAGCACGAACTTCAAACCCACGTCAATTCAAACAAGTACCCACCAGAAGGGAGCCGCGAACAGTATCTGAAACAAGGAAGCCAGCGGATCCTTGAACACCTAAACAGCAATCCTTCGTCGTGGTCGTGTGTGACTGTCGTTCCTCGTCCACACGGGCCGGATGCAGGTGAGGAATCACTCAAGCAGGACCTTTCTGAACACGGTGATGAATACCAGATCGTTTCGCTTCTCGATTCAGCTGCGAGACGGTCAATTCGGCGTCTAGTTGACGACCATGAATATGACGTTGATGTTGTGGGGCCTCCGTATCTCCTCTATGTCCTCCTTGATAACGATCTCATCTCAAAGACAGAATTCTGTGAATCAACAGTAGAAATGGTTCGTAGGGAGGGATGGACAGGATACGAGGTCGTCAAAAACGCATGGGCCAGTATCCCACTTGATTGTGCCGAGATACTGGATGACGATTACGATGACGCACTGCCACCGTGACATCCTCCTCGCCGTAAACGGCGAGGCTTCCCACGCATGGGGAATACCAGTTAGTCGTCGCTGGCAGAGGGTTTCGACTCTCGAAATGCCGTGAGCGTCATCTGCGCTGGTACGCTCTTCTCACGGTGAGTCGTGGCGGTGTCACAACCGCGCCCATCCCGAGGCGAGTCATCGCGTCCGGCCTTGTCAAGCGGGACGCTCTCTCCCCACGGGTCAACCCGTCGTGCGATATTCGCGGAAGCGTTGATGTCGGCCTGAAACGTCGAAACGTGGCAGTCGTCGTTCGGGCACCGGAACTCGGCCTGCGAGTCCCGCCGACCGATGCGGTGGCACGAGTGGCACGTCTGAGACGTGTACGCTGGATTCACATACTCGACCGGGATGCCTGCTTCCGTCGCCTTATCCTCGATGCGCCCTTGCAGTCGGGCGAACGCCCACGAGTGAAGCCGACGGTTCATGTACTTCCCGTAGTCGAGACGCTCACGGATGTACGTCAAGTCCTCCATCACCAACACCGGATTCTCGTACTGCTTGGCGTACTCAACGGCCTGCCGAGACGCCTTCTCCACGATGTCGGTGAGCGCGTTCTGGTAGTGTGAAAAGCGGTCTTCAATCCGCCACTCGGATGCGTCACGCTCTTGGAGTCGTTTCAGGGTCGTGTGCATCTCTTTGCGGAGATGCTTCGCACTGCTTCCGCTACACACGAACGGGTCAGTCGGAGAACCGTCCTTGAGGGCACAGCCCGTGATGAGGGCGGTTTCTCCGATGTCTAAGCCGATGTGCGTGGCGTCACCGTCAGTCGTTGGTTCTTTGACCGGGTACTCGACGGTGACGTGTAGTACCCAGTTCTTCCGGTGCTTCTGAAGCCGTATCTCGCCCGCCTTCGCGTCCTCCGATACGAGGTCGTGCCAGAGGTCTTCCTGCTCGGGGTTGATGCGGAGCGGTATCCAGAAGTTCGTTCCGCGCCCCGGTCGGGGAACCCACCACGTGAACTCGTAGTCGCGTTCTTTGGAGTGGTCGAATGTCGCGGCTTGGTTCGTAAGCCGTATCGGGTGTTCGTCGTCTAACTCTTGCGCGTTGTACGTCTTCCGGAGCTTCGGAACGTAGTTGCACAGAGCAGCCTTCGCCTGATACGGGAGGTCGTAGGGCGTCACGATGTCGCTCACCGCCGACATGGTACCCGCCCCGGCGTCGAACGCCTCTTGCAGACCGTCACGGTAGGTTTCGAGCAGGTCGTTGAGTTTCGACTGCTTGTGGGCTGTCGGTGAGGCGAACGTCGCTTGAAGCGTCTTAGTTATCGTTGTCACTAACGTCTAATCCCTTCTCGATTAGTTCAGCGTAGGCACGAGGATGTCGGATGCCATTGTCTCGGGCGTAGTCTTTCACCCGCTCGTGTAGGTCGCTCCCTCGTTCCATATCGATTTCAGTTCGCACAATTCTTTGTACGTTATTTTGGTGCTAATAACTTACGTTCGGTATTCGGACTGCTGTAGACTGTGGGTTGCGTAGTCGAGTGACGCGAGTCACGCCCGCCGTAAACAGTAGACGCCGAATCAAATTGAAAGCGGACGAAGTTCGCCCTTCCCGTAACCTCATCGAGGAAATCAGGAACAGACCTTCACAGAACGGACTCGAAAAGTGAGGGATTGCCGCCGCTCGGCGGCG
>NZ_QPND01000034.1:0-27362 GCF_003344565.1 Saliphagus sp. LR7
TCAAGCTCAGAGGCCGTAAGCACAGTGTCTGGATGGTATAGGAATCTCACATGCACCCATCTAGACGTCTCCTGAGAATCTAACCCTATCAGTCCTGACTACGTTCTGATTCGATGGGAACTACCGACTGTAGTTGGCTGGACCGTCTCTCGGACGTCCGGACTCGCAGTTAGCCTCGGCGGACGCACCACCGCGTGGCTGCTCGTTGTCCTCCCATTCGTCTGGTTCATCGGCGTGTTCGGTGTGGCTGCCATGGGGACTGAGCCACCAGGCATTACGATTGGTCTCGCGATTGTCAGCACGATCGGAGGGATGTTTCTCGGCCTCTTCCTGACTGGGATGAGTCGGACCCGGTACGCGGCGGCCGTTCTGATTGGTGCTGAAGACGTCGTTGAATGGGAGGCGCGCTGGCCGCGGCGCTGGCGGCACTTCTCCCTGGCTGGATTAATCGTCGCGAGCGTCCTCGGCGTTGGCGGCGTCATCGTTCAGCTCGTGTGGAGCGACTTGTCCTGGGCAGGAAATCTCTATTTTCTCATCTTCTTGTGGACACCCTTCGCGGGGGCCGCAAATCCACGGACGTTCCGCGTGACCGACGTGGGGCTCGTTGTCGAACGCCCACTCCAGCAGCGTCTCCGGCCGTGGTCCGAGTTCGAGAGCTACACGGTTACCGACACCGCGCTGATCATCCACCCGTCCGCGTGGTGGCGCCCGGCCTACCGATCCGACCGTGAGGATGTTGAGGATCTGGATGCTGCCGTCGAGGCGCTCGAA
This sequence comes from Saliphagus sp. LR7, assembly GCF_003344565.1. Classification (NCBI taxonomy): domain Archaea; kingdom Methanobacteriati; phylum Methanobacteriota; class Halobacteria; order Halobacteriales; family Natrialbaceae; genus Saliphagus; species Saliphagus sp. LR7. Next base: position 772 of record NZ_QPND01000034.1, read on the forward strand.
GAAATCCTTGGAGACGATGAGTAGTACCCCACGATAGAGGTCGTCGATATCGCTGTTCTACACGAGCGTGTTACTCAAGGCAGTACACTTCAGGAGCAATTCAAGAGCCGGCTGGCTGGAAAGAATATTTCTGGCTGGCTTCAGCGTCTTACCTTGTGCAACATGGATGCATATTTTTCTCTACGTGTTGCACAAGGTCAGTGCCCAAACCTATTTGTTTCCCGTTAGCACACCTGATAATCATGGAGAGTGGGCGGTCACCGGGCGGCAGCACGTACTCGACCGAGTCGCCCACTGGCTCGTCACAATCGTCGGAAAGCCTGAACACTCTCGAGCGGACGATTGCACTCTTTCGCGAGGCTATGGACACACCGTATGGGAAGCGGACGGTCGCATTGTTCGTGCTGATCGGCGTAGGGTTCGGGTTCGCCGGTTCTCTCACTCTTTCGTTACTGCTCAGTGGCGAGGGTATCCTCGACGTCACATTCAGATTCGTCCTCGGAATAATCGTGTTGCTGCTCGTCTTGTATTTCGGTACAGCGCTCGCCGCTGTGATCGCGACTCAAGCGCGGACGACGCTTGACCGTTCGCTTATCCAGATGTCTTTGATCGATGGGGCCAGCTGCTATGGGGGTGTGTTCGCGATCACTGTCCTTTCGCTCAGGGTCATTCGAGGTGCTTTCCCCCCGATTGGCGCTGTTGAGTTCGGCTTCGGCCGTGGGTTCGTCCTATCGGCCACGACGTCAATCCTGGCCGGGATTATCGCACCCGGCGTTGCCTGGATCGATCGCCGATTTATGGGGGTTCACGGACGGCCTTCCGAGGTGGGACGATGAGCGGCCGACGAGTGAAGGTGGTGGCGGCGGTCGTTCTACTCTGCCTGTTAGGCGGGTGCGTGGACGTGACGATGACGACGACTGTTGATAACGAGGGAGAGATCGAGCAAGTACGAGCCGAGGCTGAAATGAGCCAGGAAGTGTACGCACTGGCCCTTGAGGATGCGACATCAAGCGGTTACGAGAGCGTTGGTGAGCAGTTCGCTGACGAGCTCGAAACCAACGAAGACGGCTTCAGCGACGTCGAATATGAGGATCGCCGGGAGAATGGAACGGTCGTTGTTGAGCTCCTCGCTCAGAAGGTGACTGTTGAAGAGGTATCGTATATCACGACGAGAGTCACCGAGAACGAAACGGTAGCGTTCACTGCATCAATAAGCGATGACGTCGCAGACCTCAACGGGTACACGTATCGTGTCGAAATGCCTGGCGAAATCACCGAGACGGACGCGACGGAGATTGAGAACGGAAACGTCGCCGTGTGGGAACTACACAAAACGAACCCCGACCGAGTGTCCGTCGAGTCCGAGGTCGAAGACCGGTCCTGGCTCGGTACGTTCGCCCTGGTTCTCGGTGTGATCGGAGTTGCGATGGTCGGCGTTGCAGCCTATCAGAAGCGGGTATGGGAATCGTACGTCTGAGGTGTCTGAGGTTTATTCTTCGACGTATTCGGCTTCCCACACACCGTACCGATACTCGTCTATGGCTTCTGGTTCGACGTAGAGTGGGATTTCGACTGTGAGGCTGTCTCCAGTGGCTAATCCGGCAATTTCGATCGAGTTTTCGGTGATAAGTTCACCATCGAGATAGCCCTGACCGCCGACACGAAGATACGAGAGGTCGTAGCCCGTTTCGTTGCGAATCTCACCGAGGATGATAACCTCTGAATCACCGTATTCCGTCTCGAAGATTTCGTGATCGGTCTCAATCCAGGTGACGTGCTCGGTCGGATCCTCTGGGCGATCGTCAGGCACGTCACCGGATTCGTTCCCGCCAGTCCCGTTCCCGTCGCTCCTGTTGGCCTCTGGTTCGTCTACGAGGCTCTCGTCGGTATCGTTCGTTCCGCTTCGCTTGGTCTCGTTACTGACCGTCTCGTTCACATCGTCAAGGAGCGGGCCATCATCAGGTTCGTAGGGTTCGTCCGAGTCGTTACTCTCGTTGTCCTTCGGTACGGGTTTGCTCTCGTTCTCGCTGTTCTCGTTGTCCTCGAGCGGGCTGTCGTCTTCACTTTCACTAGTATCGGCTAGCGGACCATCGGCACCGTCGCTCAGTTCCGGCCCACCCTCGTCCGAATCACTGTCCGAACCGGAGCCACTATCGTCTCCCTTCGGCATGAGGCCCGACTGTCTTGCGACCTCGTACGTGCCGAGACAGCCAGCGATTGCGATGAGCGAGACGCCGCCAGTCGCCAAGAGTTCTCGTCTATCCATTGTTTGGAATTGTGTTGACCGTCAGCTGGTCCATCCGGGGAGCTTCACCACCCATCAACGCACCCGAGGATACTGGGTTCCACCCGACGACGTTGACCTGCATCTCGCGGAAGTCGATCGAGTCCGTGTATGGCGAGACATACACTGCGTTCGTATCCTCGTGGAGCGTAATCACGCAATCCTCAACGACCGCTGGGCCGGCCGGTGCCGACCCGCCTTCGCCGCGAGTGCCGATGCCGTACGTTCCACCCGCACCGCCGGCCTCAGAGAACGCGATTTCGATTTCACAGTTGCGCACGATCTGCGGCCCATCTTGGAGTAGGATTCCACGTGGAGCGATGTAGACACCGTCTGGCTTTTGATCGATCAGGACGTAGCAGTTTTCGATGACGGAGCCTGGATACGGCCCGTCGAGGGCTTCGTCTTTGTCGTCGGTCCCATCAACCCAGTCGACGGGTTCCCAGTCGTCGCCTCCGTTGTTCCGAATCTGGGACCCACCGCCGTTCCAGACGGTGCATCCCGAGACGATCTTTCGGCCGGTGCCCCCCCGAGGGTAGACCGTATTATCGGGCCATGGTCCACAGACCATGTTGCGGATCACGGTCGTCCCTTGCTGATCGGGATGGCCAGTGAACCCTGTCGAGCCCCAGCTTTGCCCGAAATCGGGGTGCTCGGGACCGTCATCGAATCGGCGCTCTTCTCGGGTGTTGATCGTATCGATGTAGTGGAGTCCGCCGCCGCGCATATCGATCGAGTCAACGAGAGCAACCGAGTCGGGCTCAGCAGACGCGACGCGCAAATTGGCGAACGACCCGAGCGAATGCGTTCCATGGAAGACGATATTTCGGATCTCAGCTTGCCCGTCGATGAACGCATTGAGGCCCTGCATTCCCGCGTTTTCGTCCCAGCTCCAATCGAAGATAAGCCCCCCAAACACGAAATTCCCGTGATGTGGCCGTGATGATGTCCCGATACGGAACATCATCGTGGTGCCGCTGTACTCTCCCCGATCGACTGTGTGCCGATGGATCGCTTCGACCTCACCATGACGAATCACGGCGTGATCGCCCGTGATCCCGAGGTTTCCTCTTCTCCCGGTTGCCCGAAACCCCGAGTTCATCTTGTAGATGCCTTCGGGGAAGTGCAGCAATGTTCCCGGTCGGAGTTCGGCGTTCAGGACCGAGTCGATCGGCTGCTCTCCCGTCGGATCAGCACCGACGTCAGTTGCGACGACAACCCGATCGAAGAGTTCGGCGTACGCTGAGGGATCGAGCGACGGTGGCGCCATACCGCTGATTGTCCCACCTCCGCTTGTCTCACTCTCTTCGGTCTCCGCAAGATCTTCGTCGGTACAGCCAGCCAGTGCCGCGAATCCAATAGCCGCGGCCGACGCACCCGATCTAAGCAGCTTCCGTCGGGACCACACGCCGTCATCAGTGGAGTTCCCGCCGGATCGAGGTTCCTGCTGGGCCATGGTGCTCTCGTCTCGGTCAGTTGAACCCGTGATAGAGGCCGATTCCAAGCGCGATCAGCACGAAGTAGATGAGCTTCACCCCGAAATCGCGAAGTGCTGACTGCTGTGGGTCACTTTGTGTGAATAGGAACACGCCAGCGATCGCGAAAACGAATGCCGGAAGGACGTCACCTCCCCCGAGGAAGAAGACGGCAGCGATCACGGTACAGACGGCGATTAACCGACCGAGCTTTGCATCTGTTCGCTTGAAATACACTGGCATTGTTACTCTGTGAGCGACTCTACCTGGTCGCTGTGTTCCAACTGTGCTAATCGCTGTTCGCGTTCTTTCTGTGTCTCAGTCCAGCCTGTGATGGGCTCGTTTATCTTATCATCTACATTTATTTTCCGCGGGACGTACTGTTTGAACTCTTCCGATACCTCTTGATTGATCGTTCCCTGGTAGGTCGCGATTTCGCCCGTTTCAGACTCAGCACCCATGATGGAACCTCCATGTGAAATCCATATAGCGAGGTAGGTCTAACTAAAACTAAATACGTTACGGCTATATATCATATTATAGGCATAGCGGTTATTATCAGGTTTCACTTGCGTTCCAGTGGAGCTGGTGTCAATGAACAATCGGCTGGCAACACTCGTCCGTGATGCACAGATTTCGACCCTGGAGTCGCGTTCCGGCGTGCGAGCTGCTATGACGGTCCTTGCGGTTACGGTTGCATTGTCGCTGTTCTCAGGAGTGGTTGCAGCAGCGCCTGCGTCCTCTGAACAATTCGTTTACCCGCTTCAGATGGGTGAGGAGATCTGCGCGACTCCCGCCGGAGACTTCATGGAGCTCGCTGTCTGGGTGGCGATCTTCATGTTCTTCGGTGTGATCGTCACTGCGATTTTCCTCGGTGGCGCGATCGAGGCGCTGCCGGTGAGTGGCTGGTGGATGCAGACCGGCTACTCGATGATGGGGCGAATCCCGATTGCCGTCGGGTTCGTCCTCTTCGGGATCAGCGTGCTTGTGCTCGCTGTGGGCGTCGGTAGCCTCAACGTCCCTTCGTGCATCCCGATTCTGGGGTGATGTCCAATGCGCCGAGTTAGTTGGTTTCGTGTCATCCTCCTCATCGGGTTGGTACCCGGTCTAGTGCTCGCGCCAGGGATCGGTCTCGACGGAGTCACTGCTCAGGAGGGAGGGAACGAGACGGACGACGATGGGCCAGTGCCCGACGTCGAGGACGACAACGAAAGCGATGACGGGGGCGGTGGTGACGAGAACGCGAGTGGTGGCGGCATTCTCGACGGTGGGAGAGGAGATGAAGTCGCTGACCAAGAGGGAGACGACGCTGATGACAACGAGAGCGATGACGAGGGCGGGATTGGAAGAGGCGGCGGTGGGTTTGGATTCTCGCAGTTAGACCCACGAAACATCGCCGTCGCGATGGTCAATCACGTTGTTGAGTGGATCGATGAGACGGCTCAATCCACGTTTGAGGCGATTCTCGAGGGCTCAATCGAGTTCGCTACGAGCACGCCAACGATGGATAACGACGGCTGGATGGGTGTCTTTGGAACGCCGACAGACGACCACTACAACGCGCTCTATGACGAGATCTACATCGGAGCGGTGTCGCCGGTCGTCCTGTTCTTCATGGTTCTGTCGATCATGGTCGTCGCGACGATCCTTCCGTTCGGGACGTTCTTCAACTCGTATCAGGCATCGTCGTGGGCGCTGATGATCATGGGCGGTATCGTTGCGTTCGCCCTCGCATGGCCGCTCACTTCGCTCCTGCACCTCGCGGCGGACTCGATCGCTTCGTGGTTCGGACCGACAACGGAGGAACTGACTGCCAACCTCCCGCAGTTGGGGAGCGCGTCAGTCGCTGCAGCCGGTGGGATCTACCTCTTCGGATGGCTGAAGGCCATCGTCTTCGCGCTTCTCTGGGGCTTTCGCTGGACGCTCCTCTACATGGTCATGCCGTTCCTGTTCCCGTTCGCGATCTCGTTTGCATTACTCGGCCCCCACAAGATCGTTCGCCGGATCGGGTCGTTGTTCATCTGGTCGTATATCGGGCTGTTGATCATGCCGATCCCAGCAGCTGTGCTGTTCAGCGCAGCGATCAGCATCGAGTGGGGATTCAATGCGAGTGGCATGGCTGGGGTGATTCTCACGCTGGGGACACTCGTGATCGCGATCCTGGTCCCGCTCGCGATCATGAAAGCGATGTTCGTTACGAACGCGCTCATGGCCGGTTCAGCAGGAGCGATCGGTGCAGGACTCCAGCGCCGAAGCCGGATGGGTTACGACGTGAAGACCCCACAACAGGCGAGACACGCTGGGGGCCGTGCTCGTGACATCGTGTCGGGTGGTGCAGCCGCTAGTCGGAGCAGGGCGGTGAATATCGGGGAACGGATCGGACTCATCTCGACAGAGAAGGAGCCGTCGCTGGATCCGCGTGTCCACAAGCGCGGTCCAGGTGCTGGAAGTACGCAGGCCGAGCGGACGACGATGGTTCGTCAAGCGTCTCGCGACCGTGAGCAGGCGTCCTCGGCGCGTGCAGTCGGTTCAATCGGCGGGCGACGAGACGACGTGGACGCCTATCGACAGGTGTCCGACTAGGAGGCTTCAGATCACACCATGACTACTGAGCAATCGCAACGACGGCGCGATCAGGTACTGAATACGATCGTGAAGCAGCCGGAAATCGCCGGTCGAGCGCTCTCCGAGTTCGTGATCGTGTACGCGGTGGCGTTCGCGTTCTGGACGGTCGCGGTCGTCCTGTCGCCACCAGGAATGACGTTCCCGCTCGGGGCAGTCGGGGGTGTCGCGTTCATCGTCTCGACGATCCTCGTGTTTGCGGCCCCGTCGCACCGTCGGATTCACCGCTACGTCATCGACCTGTACCGCCACTACACCGATCAGCCGGAATACGTCCATACCATGAGCAACGAGACCACCAGCGACCGCCAGCCCGAGCCAGAATCGTTTGTGAGACGAGTCGCGTCCCTGCCGCTCATCAAGTGGAGTGTGTTCGGATCAGGGACAGACGATTCGACCCAGGAGTTTATCGAGGTCAAGAAGGCGTATCGGGATTCTCATGCAGTCGAGCGGTCGGACGGGACGCTTGTCGGCGCGGTGCGCGTGACGCCCGCGAACATGGCGACGAAGGACGAAGACGAGTGGCGGACGAAGGTCAACCGGCTCGCCCGATCGCTCGCGTCGAAGGTGCACTACGGCGCACAGTGGTTCAACACGATGCGGTCGGTCGATTACGAGAGCCGGGAGAACACCTACCGACAGCGAGCGTCTGAGTATCGGTCGCAGGCAATCTCTGCTGAGGAGGACGGCGACGACCAGACGGCACTCACTCGGAACGTTCTCACGGACATTTGCGAGGAGCGAGCGTGGACGGTGAGCGTCTTACAGGAGACGACGATGACCCGCGAGTACTATTTCATCGTCGCTGTCGATCCCGAGGACGTCGTTATTTCGGTGGACGACGAGGGGCTCGCAGCAGTGCCGATCCTTGGGAAGTTCGTGACGGCAAAGCGGCTTGCAGAGCGTGAGGGCTCCGAAGAGCACCTCCAGGAGATGGTTGAAAAGCTCGAGATGCGCTTGAACGAGGTGGCGGAGCTCGCCCGCTCGGTTGATTCGGACATTACGGCCGTCCCCTTGTCGTCGTCGGCATTTTCGCAAGTGCTCGCGGACTACTATCGAGGCGACGACGTCTACGAGTACGATGATTTCACGTCGCTCGTTCGCCAGTGTCCGGTGCCGGTCGACGACGAGGAATCCGGTGATCCCGAGCACGACCTCGACTATAGCCATCTCACCACGGATCGCCCAGACCCGGGAACCACCAGATCACGGCGTGAGGCGGCCCCAGGAGTGTCCGCGTCGGCGACAGCCCCGGACGGTGGGACGGTCGTCGGGCAGGATCAAGAGCAGAGTCAGGACCGAGAGCATGATCGGAAGGACCGAGGGCGGAGTCGAAGTTCAACCCGTGGCGGTGGCAGTGATCTATCTACGTTGCTCCGTGAGCAGATCAGCGGGGACGGCCAGAACGGAGACGAAAGACCCAGGAGCGACTTCGGTCCCAGTCCCGACCCGGAGGACCGTCGCGACAGCGACCGTCGCCCTGACGACGATCGAGGAGTAGACGACGGGGAGCAGGGCGACGACACCGACGATCAAGAGGAGAAAGAGGAAAGCGAAGACGACGACAGCGAGTTTTCCGAGATTGAGTACGAGCCCGAGGCGTTAAACAACGGTGCGACCGTCGGGATCGTGACCAGCGAGGAGGAACTCGAGTGGCGCTATCAGTCACTTCTGGCCCCGGACAACGTCACCCTGTCCGAGAGCCCGCGCTACGTCGTTCTCGACGATGATACGTACTCGACAACGCTCGCGATCCGTGACTGGCCGGGACGTCCTCCACTCGGAATGCTCGAGCCAATCTTGAACTTCGATGAACCAGGGGTTCGAGCCACGACCTCGACGCACTTCCAGGGTCTCGACGTCGATAACAAGCGTCGGGAGTTGAAGAGTCAGGTCGATGCGATGGAGCAGAAGACGGCGAATGCCGAGGAGAAAAACAGCCCCTTTGCCGAGCGTTACAGGCAGAGCTACGAGGCCGCCCGCGACATCAAAGAGTCCGTCGAGCAACCCGACACGGGGCTCTTCGAGAGTACAACGTATATCGAGCTTCGAGCTCCTTCGCCGAAGCTTCTGAAGAAGGCCATTCGCTCCGTCCGGACGAGCCTTCGCGAGTTGAACGCCGACGCGAAGGAGATGAAATACCATCAGGTCGAGGGCTACCAGACGGCGGCCCCGCTTGCGAAGGACGACACGGGGGAGGAAGTCACCATGACGAGCAATGGGCTCGCAGCGCTCATCCCATGGACTTCCGAGAACCTGATCGAGCCGGGGGGCGTCGAGATTGGAACCCACGCTGATCGGTGCGAACCGACGGTCCTCGATCTGTTCAGCCGAAGTACGGGCTACAACATGGGGATCTTCGGCAAGATCGGCTCGGGGAAGACGACCACCCTGAAGACGTTCCTGCTTCGCCACAAGATCCAAAATCCGGAGACGCGGATGGTTCTCATCGACCCGGTTCGAGAGTTTACGGGACTCTGTGAGATCTTTGATGGTAACCACGTCGTGATCGGTGGAGAAACGCCAATCAACCCCCTCGAGATCGAAGCGGTGCCCGAGGAGAAGCTGAAACGGATCGGCGAGTCGACGCCTCTGAAGGACGTCAAGCGCCGGGGAATGACGTTCATCCAGACGTACTACCGGCTCGAGGATCTGGATCTCACGGACAAGAAGGGAACGTGGCAGAAGGCGATCGAGGTAGCGTTTGACCGAGCGGGGATTACCGAGGACCCTACCACCCACGACCGCCCGAGTCCGACGATCACCGACGCCATCCAGGTCCTCGAGGATATGGTGAACGACCCGGACAAGTTCGTTCGCGACGAGATCGCTGACGACGAGGAGTCCTGGGAGGATCGGAAGGAGACGGCGATTCGGATTCTGAACAACGACATCTCAGCGTTCGAAGAGGGTGGGATCTATCACCACCTGACGAAGCCGACCGAACTCGATATCAGCGAGTCCGATACGCTCTATCTGGACCTCCAGCGCTACGAGGGCGAGGCGAAGACGGGCCTGATGATGCAGACGCTCACCTCACTCGTCTACCAGCAGGCCAAGCGCAGCGAGCACCCGACGATCATGGCGATGGACGAGTCCCACTATATGACCAAGCACTCGTCGGACCTCTCCTTCCTGAAGCAGGCGATCCGTCACTCGCGGCACTACGATCTCTCGATGATCTTCAGCACGCAGTCGGTCGGGGAGTTCTACGGCGAGAAGGATACGGCTGACGACGAGAATCGCGAGCAAAAACAGGAGGACGCCCAGATCATCATCGACCAGATGAGCGTGAAAATCTTCCACTATCTCGAAGAGATGGACGACACGTGGGCCGAGCGCTTCGACCTCACTGACTCGGAGAAAGAATACATCCAGGGAGCGACTCCCGGGAAAGAGGAGTACGGCTTCTCGGAAGCACTGCTGAAGGTTGACCAGAAGGGCTGTTATCCGCTTCGCGTCGAGATGGGCGATCATCACAATCCGTGCGAGTTCGCCTTCGTACAGTACGACCCGTCGAATCACGGGGAGAACATGGCGTCATTTCTGCGCGAGCAGACGGACGAGTGGAGGTGGCTGTAGATGGCGACTCGAAACCGGCGGCGAACGCGACCACGGGATACGATTCCGCCGATTGAAGACGCGTTGAAATCTCACACGGACGATTACCCGCCGCTCGTCCATCGCACCGACCGGATCACGCTCCGAAACGAGTCGCAGACGCCCGTGGTGTATGTGGATGATGATCCACTAATGACGCTCGCCCCGGACGCAAAGACACTACAGGATGATCCGCTTGCGATCGATCTCAGCGATATTCGTCATCAACACTACACCGTCGACGCCGAGACGCTCGCTGAGAGCAAGACGGTCGTTCGAGACCTCATAGACCAGTTCGATGCTGATACCGGACGGAGCTTCTACTATACTATCGCGGGTGAGCGCGCACAGATCGGTGGGAACGGTCTGGACGACTATTTCGAGGCGACCGAGAACGTTCGACGGATCTATACCGATCTTGAAACCCAACTCGACCCTCCTGGCGAGCGTCAGCGTCCCGGCTTCCCCCACGGAAACCAATACATGACCGCTCGCTGCATCGGGCTTACTGCCGTTGAGGGTGTCTGGTTACGCTTCACAATCCGATTGACCGAATCTCCCGACGAAGAAGTCTATTCGTGGACGTCAGTTTCCGTCACGACGCTCGAACAGCACGGCCCGCTCGTGACACAATGGCTGGACGATCGTCTCAGCCACCCTGCGCTCGGTAGCCCGTCGACAGTCGATCGACAGCATACAGAGGCTCAAGAACGCCTCCTGCTCGGTCCTGGCCCACTTGTGAACGTTAGCGAACACCGTCTCATTGGTTACAGGGGTCGCGAGAGCCCAGTCGAGTGCATTTCGTGCGAGAACCCGTACTATCGTCCTCGAACGGCAGCAGACGAGCGTAACGAGCAGTACGATCGCCTCGACGACGCAGGCGTGACGCGTGAGGTGATCCCCCAACTCCTCTCGATTGATCGGTTCCCACTTCGCCCGAAAGGTGGGTCCCACGGGGTTGATGAGGACTATTTCATCGGCAGCGAGGTTGCACTCACACGATTCGGGACGGGCAAGGGGTGGGGAGGGGATCACGTCACACTGCTCTCTGGGAAGACGACGCCCGTGTTGAAAGAGGAGTATGCAAAACAACATCAGGAGACCACCGAAAGCGATCGAAATAGCAAACTGGGCAGATCGTTGCGCGGCGTGAGGAACGTTCTCGATTTCAGAGGTGGCCGTCGATGATGCCGGCGACGCTCGCACCTTGGACACCGCTCGGATCATCCACCCGATATCTGGAGGTGATTCACGCATGACCGTTTCAGCCGACGCCGATACGTCCATACCCGAGAGTAGCAGTACCACCGATCACGACTCCCTCGAGTGGATCGTCGAAGAAGACGACGGAGTGACTGACGTCGCCGATCTTGAGGTCCAGTGGGTCGGCAGTCCGTTGGCCCGGAGCGGCATTCGTGCGTACGTAGGCGCGATTCTTCTCGCCGGGCTTGCAGTCGCCCTTGCGACGACTAGCTTCGCTGGCTATCAGACAGGGCCGAACGTCGTCGGACTCGCACCGAACGAGATCGGACTGATGGGGGCCTCTGTTGTGATTCCACTGAGGTGGGTGGGAGCAGTCCCGGTTATCTTCGGAGGCGCGAGTGTTGGCGTCGCCGTATTCCCACTGGTGCGGTCGGTTCGGACGGAGTACGTTCTCACTCCAGACACGCTCTACGCGCGAACGCGACGCATCCGAGCGGATCGATTCACGAAGCTCGGTCTCGAACGGGTGGTCGAGACAACCTGCCAGCAGTCGATCGCCGGGCTACTCTTCTCGTATGGGACGGTCACGTTCCGTACCGTCGACCCAGATATCCCGAAAGTGGCCTGTATAGGCGTTCATGATCCGAAAGGCGTTCATTCGACCGTCCTCGCCCTCGACGCTTCCGCTGACTCCCCCCTCGATCGCAAACAGGAGTACGTTCGCGTCATCCCCTCAACGGGCGAGCGAGCACCGTCCGAGATCGTCAACCAGATTCGCCCCTTACATACGCTGAGCCCGGCAGAGGAGTCAGTCTGGCAGAGGATGAACCCGTTTACCAGCCCAGAGCCGCTTACGTTCGAGTTTACGATCTACAGCAACGGCACGGACGCGCCGATCGAGTTCTATTATTCGACTGATCAGCAGATCTCGACGCTTTACGACCGCCTCAACTCGGCCTATCCGGATACCGTCGAAATCGATCGAGTGACAGTCGACCTCGCCGAGAAGCTTGTCGCTCCAGAGCAGTACAGCTACGACGAGTTCGAAGCGGCACTGCAAAACGGATCGCTGCAAACGTCAGTCGAGGAAGTCGAGGCGATCACACGTGTCCACGGCGATCAGTCCCTCGCAGCTGATGGCGGCGTTGCCAGTGCCAATGCGGATTCGGAAGTTGATGCCCCACTCGGACGGCAACTTCCCAGTGTCGATCTCGACGCACTCCAAGCACGAGAGGAGGCGGAGCATCGCGATCCAGGCTCGCTCACGTTCGGAATCGACACTCCCGTTGATACCGGCGAGGGTGTCCTCGCTCGGCCCCATCCAGACCAGGTCGAACCGTACAGTATCCGATGGACAGGCAGCGGTGATCCCATGACGCCGATCCGGCGTTTCGACGAAGAATTAGGCGACGAAGACTTCACGAAAGACTCCTCGCACGCGCCGCTGACAGTGCTCATCGACCACTTCGCAACGACCGACCACCCGATCGTCTTTCAAGCCGCGTTCGAAGGTGGAGCGGACTCCACACAAAGCGGGAATCAGCGAGTCGAACACATCAGAGGCGATCGAGACACTTGGCGAGATGTGTTCGTTCGAGAGCTCGAAAATATCGTCTCTGGCGCCGAATCCCCGCACGAGCGCCGGCAACGAGAATCCCAACCGATTCCCGAAGCCGATCGCGATCTGATCGACAAGCTCCAGACCGAAGACTGGGGTCATACGTTCACGGTCAACCTACGAGCGGTGACTGTCCCGTCGAACTCGGCAAGCAGCGACAAGTCCGAGCTCAAGCACTCGCTTCGGAACATCAGTACGGTGTTCGACCCACTGGAAGGTAAGTTCTATTCGATCGAGAGCGAGAAACTCTACGACAAGGGGCTGGTCGCCCGCCGCAGCCGGACGTACTCGCGGCGCTGCTTCAACCGTGTCCTCGATCGCGACGTCGTGGCCGGCAATCGTCTTAGCCGCTCGACGCCCGACCTGCATCTCGATCCGAACGAACTCTGCAACATGATCATCGTGCCGAGCACGGAACATCTCACCGACGAGGCCACCAAGGAAACCCACGCGAATCCCGAGAGCCGGACGTCACTTCCTGGCTTGGAGACCGCCCAGCGTCGGCAGTACACGACAGGAATGGTACTCGGCGGAGACCCCACCAGTTCCGTTGATGGCCCGCTTCGATTACCACCGGATCAGCAGACGCGCCACTGGCTCGTCTGCGCGACGACTGGATCGGGGAAGAGCCAACTCGTCAATCGGATGCTCCGCTCGCTGACGGAGACGACGTCGGGGCCAAACATCCTCTTCGAGCCGAAAGGCGACGGGATGTGCACGAACTACCTCATGGGCCACTACAAGAAGTATGGTTCACTCGAGGACGTCTACTACTTCCGTGAGCCCGAAACACTCCCAGCGGTCTCGTTTTTCGATCTTCGACCCGCGCTCGAAGCCGGACATGATCGGGAGACTGCAGTCAAGGAGAAGGCCGACCACTTCCACGCGCTGATGCGGATGATTATGGGTTCGGAGCGTCACGAACAGGCGTTCGTCGCGAACGAGATCCTGACGTTTCTCATCCACGCGCTGTTCGATCCCGTTCACGGTGACGACGTGTTCGGGCTGGACGATCTGGTCGAGGCGGCAACGCAGATGCAACGTGCGCGAGAGCTGCCGGACGTTTCGGGGATCAATGACGATATCCACGAGTCGTTGGCTAGCCAGTTCAACAAGGAAGACCACCAGTTCCATACGTCGATGGGGGCCGTGCTCAACCGGCTCAACCGACTGAAAGAGGACCGTCACCTGTACTGGATGTTGCGACACAAGCCCGGTCGGGAGGCCGAAGGCGACAGCCTCTACGGGTTCCACGATCAGGACGTTCATTTCGATTTCCGCGACATCCTCGAGGAGGACGTGACGATCCTGTTCGATCTTGGCGACCTCACGCTCGATGCCCAGCGTGGATTGACGACCGTCCTATTGAGTAACCTGTGGCACTCGATTCAGCACCGGCGGCGGGCATCGTCGGATAACGTGGTGAACGTGATTCTCGAGGAGGCAGCGCCGTTCATCGCGACGGAGTTAGTCGCCGATCAGCTGCTCCCACAGGGCCGTTCCTCTGGATTGAGCCTGGGATTCGTGATGCAGTACCCCGAACAGGTCCAAAGCTGGGACACCGGCAATGGTGCCTACGAGGAATTACTGACCGAAGTGCATACGAAACTCGTCGGGGACATCTCGATTACGGACCGGTTTGCGAAAACGTTCACGCACGACGAGCTCTCCGTCGAGGACGTTCGTAACCGGAACAACCGGATCGCCGCTGGTGAGTGGTTCACGAAGCTTGCGAGTCCGCGCTTCGGTGAGGATCGACCCGCACCGCTGACGTTGCACTCGCTCCCGATCATCAGTGGTCACCCAGAGAGCGACGAGCCGCTGTCGGCGACCGAGCAGGCACGCTTCGACAAGGAGATCCTGCCGGAGGTCATCGAACGGACTGACGAGGAGTACGGCTTGGACGTGCCCACGCACGAGGATACGCTCGAGTGGTCGGAGTGGGGCGATTCTCCTTCTGGGGGCGGACGCAGTATTGGATCACCTCCAGAGCCAGATACAGGATCGAGATCGTCACCGGAGGCAAGCCGAGAGCCAGAGACAGAGCAAGCGGGGACACCGGGGCTCAATGCAGAGTCGGATTCCGAGTCGGACACGCAGTCAGCGTCGCCTGAGACCGAAGCCGAGGAGACGGACGACCCTCTCGAACAGTCGACGTTCGAGGAGATCGAGGACGGCGAAGATGCCGACTCGGGAGAAGACACCGAGAGCGAGAGTGAGAACGAGGAGTCACCGGATGGACCAACGGGGGGTTCGTTCTTCAGTAGCCACACCGAGGACACGGATACCAATCCGATCGACGACGAGACGCTGCGGGCACGCGGACTCTCTCGGGATGACGCCACGTTCCTGAAACGTGTGCTGGATGCGATGAACCGAGATTTCCCCGGATATACACTCTTAGAGGGGATGGACCAGCTGCAAGGGGACCTCCCTCAACTTGATGTCGATCTGTTGATCGAGCGAGGACTCCTCGAAAAAGAACGGGTGAATCGGAGGACCTACTACACCATTCTTCCAGAAGGACGGGAGCTACTCGATGACACAGTCACGGCTGAAGCCGGCGTGGGTGATCTCGGAGAGAAGACACCCCACAAAGTCGGTGTTGAGTTGCTGTTTCACTGGGTGACTGACCAGGAGAGCATCGAGCGCGTTGAACGGTATTACCAGCAGGACCCAGAGACGATCTTCGACGTCGCTGGGTTCGATGCAACTGGTGACCTCATATGGGTTGGTGAAGTGGAAATGGCGTCGAATAACCCCACTGCAGTGGTAGACGACTACGACAAGATGGCTGCTGTCGATGCCGAGGCCGTGTGGGCATTTCCTTCGCGTGATGATGCCCCTGCTACAGTGAACCTGCTTGCCGAGCACGATCGGGTTTCTGGCCGGGTGAGTGGGCGGACAGCACGTTCGATTGCACAAATCCAAGAGAGAGTCACCGAACTGGACGCAGACGGCCTGACGACAGTTCAAACGTTCCGGCGGCTGGGAGACGAAATCGGCCAATGAGAATATTTGAGCTGTTCCGAACTCTCGTTTCTGAACTGGGAGTTGTCTCGGCGTATCTTTCCCAATACTTGCCGATCTACACCTATGGGAGATTGATGGAAATCGGGCTCAGCCTCATCTTTGTCGCACTCATCGTCTACGCACTACTCTTGCCCGTTCTCTTCGTTTTCCGGGTGTTCGTTGGCACGATTCTCACTCCGAGGTGGACGCCGTTTCCACGCAGAGGAGACGGTGTCGTGGTTGGCGTCGGTGCGCTCTTGGCGGCGATTGTCGCGATCGACTTCCTCCAGTTCGCGGGGGTGGGGTCATGACCTGGAGAGAAGCGACCCGTGACGAGATTTACAGCTATTACGATCAGGAGTTTCCCGAGTACACAGACGAGCTTCCGGCGTTCATCACAGCAACTGGCCCGAAAGAGTTCGGGCTCAGCTTCCGCGATCGGCATCCGATCCGCAAAGACGGCCAGCCCGACCGAGACTTCATCCGACGGGCAACGTGGCGGACGGATTCAACTGGTGACCAGATTTCACAAAACTTCGATGGATTCGAGGAGGTTCTGTCGTTCATCCGCTCGCCCGCTCGCAACGATCCCTTCGATGACAGCGAGTACGCGCTTGCCGACCCAGATCTCCTCGTCAAATCCGATCCCGTATCAGAAGGCGTCTACTACGGGCTGGATAATTGGGAGCGTCCGTGGGTGATCGCGGTCGATATCGACGCGAAAGACATCGCCGCAGCGCGAGCCGATCGTGAACTCGACGAGGAAACCCACTCCGACGCCGATCAGGATGAGCGAAGCCGTGAGGAGATGCTACTCGCCGAATCCGGGATCCACGCGGCTGACCCAGCGGGCTATCCCTACGCGTTTGAGGATCTCGATCGAGCACTCGACTATGGATTTGAAACGCGTGAGATCTTCAAAGATGAGTTCAGTGCCGAAGATACGATGGTCGTCTATTCTGGGCAAGGGGTCCACGTCTACCTGCTTGATAGAGACCCCGAACACGACTATGATGAGAGTAGTCGTGAAGTGCTCAACGACCTCCTGATCGAGCGCTACGGTATCCCAATCGATCCTGTTGTGACCGCCGACCGAAGCCGCCTACTTCGGGTTCCCTACTCACTGCACGCGGAGGTCTGTCGGGTCGTCCAGCCAATCGACAGCCCGGCATTCGACCCACGGACAGACGCCCTGCCGAGATTCCTCGAGTGATCCCAATGGTTGATCCATACAACACCGAACGAGACGCTTACCTGGTCGCTGCCGTCCCAACCCAGTACACGACGGGCGAGATCGTCCAGTTGTTCTCCCGTGGGTACGACCGCTACCTCGTTGACGACGAACCCGATCCCGAGACCCTCCTCTCAGACATCGAGCGGTTTGGGACGGGTGCCTTCGAACAAGCCCAACGGGAACGAACACTGGAGCGATCGTTCGTCGATCGATCGGCGACACTCGTGTTACTCGCGACCATCGGGGCGATCTGCGTGATAGAGCAGCCTCGATTCGAAGACACCCCTGTTCGGCGCAACCAGGTCATCCATAACATCCGCGAACTGTTCGCGAACAACCTCATCTCGCTCATCCGTGAGTACGACGATCCCACGCTGTACCAGGATATCGCAGAAACCCTCTACGCGAAATCGCCCAGTGAGGATGGGCCACATCCAGGACGAGTCTGTACGGACGTTACTACCATGCCACAGGTCGGAACTAGCGAAGGTAATGAGGATGAGGATACGCTCTATATCGAGATCCCGATGGCAGCCGCCTCACGGGCCTGTCTCACGCGTACAACCGACGAAGCAACCAGTGCCGAAGAAACTGGCGAGATCCGCACCCAGCTCGCGAACAACAATCTCTACATCCCGATCGAGGACTTCGAAGCAAGATACCAGAAGTACGCCGAAACAGGCTTTGCACGCCTACGAACGGTCCAAAAAGACGAACTCGGCGAGGATGAACGTAGTTGGCTCACGGCCAACGAAACAGCGATCACCGAACGTATCGAGCGAGCCCTTCGTGGGGGCCATTACGAGAAGATCTGGAAAAACTGGAACCGGGGCGAACGGCTCGTTCGCCTCTTTCGATCTGCTATCAACGCGAGTTCCCACGCCCAGATCGGCGAGTTCCACACGTCCAAGGAACTCTACGACGCCCTCGACACGTACGAACCTGACGATAACGGAGAGCAAGCCCAACTCCAACAGCTCTCGAACCATCGTAGTGTTGCGAAAACGCTCGCAAATCACGATTCACACCAGTCAGTGACGATCGACCGGAGTGGTCGCGTCAACACCTACAAAATCGCTCATTCAAGCAGTGGGGCGCGTCCGATCGAGGTTGACGACCTCGAAGACTTGTTCGAACTCCCGTGTCTGGCAGCCCTTGATGAGCGCCTCCAGGAGGAAAAACCAGTCCGGAAGGACCTCTTCAACATCGTCCGAATGGTGATGTGGCTCCCGCAGTATCAAGATAAATCAGTCGACGAAATCGTTGATGATATCCAGGATCTCTTCAGTCGTTGGCCATGGCACGACCCCGAGATTACCGAGTATCAAATCAAATATGAGGCCCGCCGAGGGGAGCGCGGGATTGGTCCCAAAAGCACAACACCGCTGCCGATGAATTGCGATAACGACGACATGCAACGATACTGTATCGGCCAGGACCAATGTCCCTATTCGATCTACGGAAGCCTCCCGTTCCCCGACGATATGTACGATCAACTAGAACGAAACGACGACTGGTTTTGAGACCCCCTTATTCAACCAGTTCACTTTGAACCTGGCTCGAATAGCCACCACGACTTCTACTCTTCTTCGCCGGATCAAAACGAAAATTTCAGGTGCGAAATTAACTGCCTGATTAGGTGATATTTTGACCCCTCCCGATCACTTTCCGACGTAGTTCGAGCCACTCTTCAAAGCCATCTCCACTCCTAGTATACTATAGTAGAAAAGTGTTGATATCTGTCTTTATTGGGGTTGTGATATCCCGTCGCGCACAATCTGAGGCCTGAGAATGCAGATATCAGTGTTTGAGTGTGATCTGACCGGCTATTGAATACTAAATTGACTTTCCTAAAACGTACAAAATATGTCACTATATCCCTTAATCTGCCGATATAGTTGGTTTCATCCCCTCGTCGCGCACGTTTTAGATTCTCTTCCTAAAACCCGGTTTCGTCGCACACGATGAAACGGACTTAGAGGTGCGCGACGGGCCTCTAGTCCATTCTGCATCCGTTAAATCGGCTTTGCATAAAGGAAAATCGTCCAAAGGATAGGGGGTTTGTGCAGAAATAGAGGTGTGCGCGACGGGGCGTGAACGGTGGGAGGTGAGAAGGGGAAAGAAATGAAGATGTATCAGAGAGCGTATGGACACGATAGCGGGGGTGATGGGTGAGAAGGACAGTGGCCAGGAATGAGTGAGACGCGGGAGAGATACAGGCCAAAGGGGGTGAAAAAGAGAGGGGAGGTCAACTGAGCGACCGGGAGTAAGAGGTGGTGCTAGAAGAGCGTAGAGCACCGGAAGCTCTCCGCACAGTAGAGGGGGTGAAGCACGGCGGTGAAGCAGGGGAGAATCAGGAGGAAGTACCAGATATCAGAGAGAGGTGGAATGACGCGGGAAGGAGGAGTGAGACAGGGTGAGTGAGGTGCAGTGAAGAGTAGACCAGTGAGGGGGTTCAGAGACTCGAGGAGGGGGGCGAAACGGGGAGTAGTTTTGCTGTGATGGTACTCAACCACCCGGTGGTGTCGTTGCCCCTCAGAGAGGGGTAGAGGTACAATGGGATGGAGCGACCGACACGAGACGGAGGACGAATCGGACGACGCATCGGACGACGAGGACGAGCAGGTTCTGGAGGAGGAATTCGACGAGTGGGTCCAGGAAGGCAAAGAGTCGGGGCCGTGGAGTCAGAAGGAGGCGCAGTCCGCCGCGAAGACTCGAGAGGGACCACGCATGAGTGAGGACTCGTCGATTCCCGGCTCGCCCTCGCGAGCGGTTTCAGAAGATCCGCTGGCAATGACGCAATGCCCTCGGTGTGACAGTCGGGAGTTCGTCTCGAAGAAACTGGTCTACGAGGAGTTCCACTACAGCGAGGGAGGCGAGCTCGACCATCATCAGAATCGGGTTCGTGCAGAGTTCGAGTACACGTGTGTCGGCTGCAACAAGCGGTTTCACGAACTGCCGAAGGGGGCTCGAGGGTACTACTCGGAGGTCGAAGTCCTGAAGCAGGACCTGCGGCGGGCGATCCAGGTGCAAGTACGGACGTGGCTCGGCTCGATGAGTGACCGACTCCGAGGGCTCTTCTCGAGAGGCGAATAGGCGAGACGAGTAGCGACCAGCTTGCAGCGGCGTCACGAGCTCAGCGGTTCAGCGGATTCGATCGCGACGTCGTCGTCTGGTCGAGAGGGGAGTGCGCGGCGATCGGACGTTGGACAACTCTGCGAACTGCCCGTACCAGCACCGCACAGCACCGCCCACCCACGAACCCCCACCCACCTCCAGGGTCCGGGGCTGCTCGCTCCCTCCAGAGTCGGTCGCTGTGCTGCCGGGCTTTCCCTTCCGCTTTTGCTTTCACTGTTGCTCGTGATTCGTTCGTACCCACAGCTGCTGGAGAGCATCACCACTCGCGTTACTCTCGCCACTCGCGCTACCATTAGTACCAGATCGAGCGCTGTGTGAGGAGATCATGATAGGAAGGAGAGAGGGCTCTTGTGGAGCGCGTGGTCGTGACTCGGCAGCGGTAGCGCTATCGGTGTTGATGATGTTGCCCGTGTCGATAGGGCCACTTGTGTCGCCATCGGCGTTACCACGGCTGATGGTGTTGGGAGGGTTGTTAGAGTCTTCATCGATATTCAGATGACTGATGATGTGGGTGATCGTGCGTCATCGGTGTAGTTCGTGATCGATGGTGGTCGTTTCGTGGGGAGGTGTAATCGCGATCGTGATCGAGGTGGAGGGGGAAGGAGGAGAAGTGGAACATCTCGAGGGAGGGACGATGGAGTCTGAGTTGAGGTGACGATGCAGATGACGCCCGAAAGCCCTCGGGCGCTCGGCATCCCGCGCCTCGCTGCGCTCCTCACTGCGTTGCGGTGCTTGCGTCGTCGGGGGACGACCGAGACGCCCTCGCCCTTTCGCAGTCCGCCAGGAGGGGGAATCAAGAGCCGGCCGTTTTCGAACTGTTCGACTGGTGTGTTCGAGACGGCACGCCCCGCTCGCCGCGTGCCGCCCTCCGCTCGCTCGCGACCGACCATTCCGGGCATGCGCCGCCGACTCCCGCACGGCACCGCTTCCAGCTCACCACCCGACTGACCGGCACAGCGGCGTTCCGGGCTGAAATGGATGTGGTCTCGACGCCAGCATTAAGCGCGCTTTCGGTTGCGTCTCGGTCACTCCTCGCTACACTCGCTCGGTTGCTCGCGCCCGACGGCCTCCCGCACCACACTGCCGACCGTCGGGCGCTCACTGCCCGTCGCGTCGTTGCGCGTCGTCGTTCGGTCGACGGACGCGAGAAGCGGCTTAAAGCTGGACGCTCGCTCCGGGCGGATCGGCGCGCGGTGCTGGTTGGGTCCGCTCCTAAGGCGCGCTCTCGCTCGCGCCCAGGGGGCGCTCGCGAAGGCGCAAGCGAGAGCGCGCAGACGAGTCTGTCGGACGGTGACGTGCGTTGAAAACCGCGATGTAGAGGCATCGCGGTGTCGGGCGCGTGAGCGCCTTCGGAATCAAGGTAGATTCCAATGTCTAGTAACAACCCAAGCGACAAGGACGTTTCGGCCGATGAACAGGCGGACGAACAGACGGGCGGACGAGCGGTCGATGAGGATGGGTTCGAGGTCGTCGATGAGACGCCGGAGTTCGCGGCGTCGGTCGATCAGGAGGTGCACACGAAAGTCGAGACGGAGCACCCGGAGACGGTGGTCGGACGGGACGAGAACGAGTACGGCCACCTGCCGTTGGCCCAGGAAGAGGAGATCCGGGCTCGGGAGGAAGAGCTCGAGCGGATCAGCGCGAAAGCGGCGTTCGGCCAGCAAGAGGGGCGCGAAGAGCGCACCCGAGAGGTCGTCGTCGAGCAGCGCCGTGAGCGGCGGATCGAGCGGATCGATCCCCGGTCGGAACTCGAGCGGACGGAGGTTGCAGAGGTGAACACGCAGTCGGTGCGGATCACCGAGAGCGTGCGCAGTGGACCAAGCCGGGCGGCGGTGAGCCGCGGGCTGGCCGAGAAGGTCGAGAAGGGGAAGTCGGTGATCGACGCGACCCTCGAACAGATGGACGAGGTCAAGGCCGAAGCGGGGACGATCGTGGATATCGCGGACGTGCCGGAGGTCGAGACGGGCGAAGTGGACGTGGAAGGCGAGATCATCGAACTGTGGAAGCCCTCGAAGCCGTCGATCCAGCAGGTGGGGCTGATCGCGGATGACACGGAGAAGATCAAGTTCACGGTCTGGAGGAACTCCTACCAGACGAAGGTGAGCGAGGGTGACACGGTGCGATTCAGGAACGTCAAGAAAAACTGGTACGACAAGACGTGCAACCTGGCCGTGACCGGGTGGAGCCGGATCGAGTTCCCCGAGCGCGGCCGGTGGTGGACCGAGGAGTAGTCGATACTCTCTCTTTTTTCGTGTAGCACCACACGCTCGCTGCGCTCGCGTCCTCCCCATCCTCCTCCCTGCGGGGCGCACTGGCGTGCGCTCCCTCGGTCGTCCCTCGCGCGTTCTGCGCGCTAAAGCGCGCTTTCATCGCGCGCCACCGCTTCTGCTCTTGCGTCCACATTCAGAGTGAGCCGTCACGGCCCAGTATCACTCCTTTACGGACATACACTGTCGATACGGATAGCGTCCGCGCCAGCAAGGAGGCTGAGAGTCGGTGGAGAGCCGATTAGAGGTATTCGCTATTTTATTTGAGTGCCGCCTGCTCAGGAACGAAGGTTGTCGGTTACCCACGTCACCGCTGGCAGATCATCTTGCTCGGGGACCACTGTCTCCAACTCACCGATGAGCGATGCGACTTCATGGGCTCGCATTGCGTTTTCTGGGCAATACAAGACGGTGAGCCCCTGCCGGCGTTCTGGACGTAGAAAGTCCGTGTCGTTAGTCAGGACGACGTAGCCATGCTCGCGAGCATGGGCTGCAACGGTTGGATCCTCTGTTCCCTTTCCAAGAGTGGTCTCGATATGGGTGGCATCGTGACCTTGTTCACGGAGCCGATCTGTCGTCTGTGGGTCGATATTTTCGTCAACGAGGATCCGGTATGGCATTCACGCGGACTCCGTCTCGTCTGGTTCCGTCCCTTCGCGATCGGCCACTAAGTCTCCAATCGTCGGCGCACCAGCATCGCGAGCCGTCTGTTCGCGATTCTCTCGGTGTTCCTGAATTGAGGCTATCTCGTCTGAGTGCTCGTAATAGTAGGTGAGTGCTGCGTAGACGTCGGCGACATCGAGGTCGTGCATGGCTGCGACTTCTGCAGCTGGAAGCCCACGCGTTTCGACGAGCTCCTGAATCCGGAGGACGGTGATACGGCGTCCATCCACCCGTGGCTCACCGTCCATAACGTCGTCGTCGCGCACGATCCGGGCCGCCTGCTGTGCCATACGTGATGGTTCGGCCGTCATCAATAAAAACCCTTCACGTAGTAGCGTTCGAGCGGACTTGATCGGCTCGGTATCGCTTTTGCTCCGTTTTCTCACGGTTCAGCACCGCGATCGACCCAGACAGCCGGTGGTGTTGGATCATACCCCTGAGAGGGGTGAGGGAGAGTCAAAATGGCATCACCAGTCTCGTCTCAACCGACGAATCGGGTCGTGAGTCGTCACGATCCGACGACAGGCGTGTCGGAAGCAGACGCGACGGCGTGAGTGCCGTTCTCCCCGTGAAATCCCATGTCCACGGAGAGCTTTGTCCAGTTTGGCGAGTCAGCTGAACAGCAGTCCAATCACGACCAGGCCAGTTCCCAGGCCCAGCCGAGCACGAACGCTCACGAGGCCACGGAAACGAAGACGGGTGAGCGCGAACCTGCTTCCCAGTCGACGTGTGTCGAGTGCGAGGGGCGGATCATCACGGCAGAGCAAACGTCTTACTGCGAGGAATGCGGGCTGGTCGTCACGGCCGACCACATCGATCACAGTCCGACACGGCGTCGACACGGGCCACGCGGGGGCGGTCCCGCCGAGTGGGGTTGCGAGTCAGTCACGCAGCTTCGCATCGACAAGGGCCTGCATACGACGTTTTTCCTCACCAGTGACGGTTACGGGAACGCGCTCTCGAGCGCGCAACAAGACAAATACGACCGGCTGAAGCAACGTCACAAGCGTTTCCAGGTCGAAAGCAAGCGAGCGATCCGACTCAACGAGGCGCTTCGAGACGTCCAGATGATCGGCGGCAATCTCGGCCTGCCCTCTCACGTCGTCGTTGATGCTGGACGCTTGGTGAAACGGGCTGGCGAGGCAGGCGTGCCTGGTGCGTGGACATCGTGGGAAGGGGTCGCCGCTGGTGCCGTGTTGCTTGCAGCGACCGACGCTGGGGTGGATCGCCCCTCTCGAGAAGTCGCCTGCTACGGGAAAGTGAGCCACGTCCGGCTGTGTGCAGCGGCGCGCAAGATTCGGTGTTACGTCTCAATCGACATCCCACCAATACAAGAAGACGCGGTTGCTACGGTCCTCGAGACGCTCGACAAGAGTGCGATCAATAGTGGCGCGTACCTGCGTCTCAGGGACGTTGCACAGCACCTGCTGGAGCTCGCGGATGAAGAACCGATCGGTGCAGGCACGCCACGACTGACCGTCGCGGCAGCCGCGGTCTACGCCGCAGACCGGTTGCTCGGCAGTGAGTGGCTCACCATGCAGCAGGTCGCCGATGCGATCAGCGTGATCGTCGAGACGAGTAAAGACAAGATCAATCGGTATTCCGCCACACTCCGGACGGAATACGCCGAACGAGAGGAGGCTGCCACACCGAGCGTCCTTCCCGACCGAGAACGGGGCGCGGTGCAGTGAGAGAGCCTCTATAGCGATCGTGAGAACGCGTGGTATTGATCGCTCCCCACTAGAGGGTGGAGAGAACCACCCATGCCACCAGATCCGTCGGTCACGCTTGATATCGAGACTGCAATCACCGTTGGGAGCTGGCTCCACGGGATGAGCGAGCACGAGTCACTCGAGCCAACGGTTGCCGAGCCGCTGGACGCCCTGGCAGGCGCGATTGGGAGGCCGATCCGCGACCAAGCTGTGCCTAAAGATGCACCCTACGAACTCAGCATCACGACGGCCATCCAGTCGACCAGCCCGTTGCACTCTCGCAGTGACACTCGTGGTCCACGTGCAGACCGGCCTGAACCCCCAGATGAATCTGAAGACCCTCACGCTGGGCGTGGCGACGAGGTCGAGCCAGCCCAGCCGTCTGACAGAGCCCCGTCGCAGGTCTACGGCGAATTGCCAGAGCAAGCCTGGGACGCCAGCCCGACACGGACAGACGCCAGCTCGACCCGCGATCACACAGAGTCGGACGCTCACGACTCACCATCGCCATCGCCTGCTCACCCAGACAGTGGGACGGGGGAATCGGGACCAACACCGTCCTCGCAGTTCGTCACAGCGTATGAATGTGGGGTCTGTAGCGGCGTTCACGAGATGGAAGCGTCAGTGAAGGTGTGTGCGTACGTGGCGGACTGTCCAGTGTGTGGCGCTGTTGACGCCCGATTCACGGCGAGCGAAATTCCAACGCCGCGTTCGGAGGACTCTCGCACGGACTGATCCAGTCGTGCTCGTTCTGTGTGGACGGCCTCCTGCTCGCTTCGCTCGCATCCTCCCCACTCGACTTCCTTCGGAGCTCACTTCCGTGCGCATCCTCGGTCGTCCCTCGTGCGTTCAGCGCGCTAAAGCACGCTTTCAGCGCGCGCCACCGCTCCGCCCTCTCACAGGAAGGGGTGGACGGTCCGGCTTCGGAGAGAGCGGTCGTGAGAGCGCACCGCCCGGTGGCGTTGTTCGCCCCTCGAGAGGGGTAGAGGGTTTGAGAGATGGCAAATCAACCAGACGCCAAGCCAGAGGCGGTCGTTGTTGAGTTCACAGCCGAAGACGATCCGCAGTTTTTGAAACCCGATCACGATCCTCACGGCGAAGTACAGGCGCTTGCGGCCCATTCTGGAACGCGGTGCGACAGCTGCGGGACATACGGGCAGGTGCCGACGGCGGCGTGCGACGAAGCCATGATCCGAGACGTTGATCTCGTCTGCTCGACGTGTGGGTGAGCTCGACGAGACGAGACATGACCGGTCGATGCACACGACCAGGAGTGACACGACAACGTGGCCGCCCGGTGGCGTTGTTCGATCCCCCGGAGGGGTAGCGGGTTTCAGAGATGTCGATACAGAACTCAGTCAGTCGATTCGCGACGGCAGAGCCACTCGAGCCAACCGAAAGCATCGACGCGCGATTCGAGGCGTGGGATTGCGAGCAGGGAAGCGTCCGTCAGTGGGCAGTGGGGCGACGGAAGTGCGTCCTTTCGTTAGTTCGGTTCTTCGAGGAGGAAATACAAGAGGGAATACTGTCGACGCCGATGGAGGTGACGATCGCGCCGACGTCGCTGTACCAGCCGTCGCCGAGCTGGCGCGAACGAATTCGTGGAACGTACCAAGTGGGAATGTACCCGAACGCAAATCCGGACTGGGGGTCGGTCGAAGCCGAAGTCGGAACGCTCGCAGACGCACTCGCGGTCGCAGAACGTGTCTGCAGTGATCTCGAGGGGAAATACGACCTGCAGGGGAACGAGGAGCGAGCAGAGC
>NZ_QPND01000035.1:0-25901 GCF_003344565.1 Saliphagus sp. LR7
CTGCCGCGGGGTTCACCGGAGCTGAACCCCGCGGAGGACTGCTGGAAGAAGCTCAATCAGGTACTCGGTAACCGCCTGTTCGACTCACTGGACGAACTTCAGGATGCCGCGCTCGCTGCACTCGACAGCATCAATCCACCAAATATCTTTACGTATTTATGTCCGTGAGTATGAGAACCGTTGTATAACACCCTTTCGCGGTGGGAAATACGTAACGTCATTCGTTTATAATTAAGAGACAAACCGAATAATAACGTCGTATCAAAGTTCCCTTCTGTAAGCGGATCATTCTGTGACACTCTCATAGTGCCGAGAGTAAATTGGAGTGTGTCCCGTCATCAGGCCCCAACAACAGGTGGGCGCCTTACCGTCGGCTTCCGGTGTCGACGCGGGGATCGAGTATGCTATAGGAGAGATCCTGGAGGATATTGCCGACGACGCCGATACCGACGATGACTACCGAACTTCCCATCACAACGGGCATGTCGCTGGCCCAGACGGCGTTATATAGCAGGTAGCCTAGACCGGGAATGCCAAAAACGGCCTCGATCACGAGTACGGAGATCGCAACTAGCGCCAGCGTTTCGGTGAACACGAGCGATACCAACGGGATCGCCGCGTTCCGGAGGAGGTGCCTGGCAACGGTGGCCCGTCCGCCGCCTTTCGCCCGGACTAGTTTCATGAAATCCGTCCCACTGTATCGCAACGCGTATGCCCGGGCATAGCTGACGATCGCCCCGAGCAGTGTCGTCGTCACCAGTAGTGGGGGGAGCACGTAACCGTAGCCCACAGGAAGTGTGAGTGTGCGGATTCGGTTGACATCCAGATCCCAACCGAACCCGATTCCGAGACCGGCAGCGGCGAGAACGATAGTTCCGAGCCAGAAGTTCGGCAGTCCGAGCAGCAGGTATGAAAGGGTCCGGGCGACACGCCCCCGGTTTGAGCGGTCGTACAGAGCGACGTAGAGACCAACGAGAAGTCCCAATCCTGCGGCCAACAGGATCGCCGGTACCACGTAGGCGCCCGTCCGGATGGCCGCCTCTGTCACCGTCGGCAACACGGTCTGACCGGTCTCAAAGGACTCGCCCCACTGGAGTGTGAACATTCTCGTTATCCATTCGACGTACTGCTCGGCGAGCGGACGGTCCATCCCCCGCTCGGCGAGATACTCGCTTCGCGTTCGCTCTAACATTTCGGGCGTAGCCCCGCCGCGGGATTCTCCGGCGAGAATTCGGTCTAACAGCCAATCCTCGGTCGCGACGAATACGAGGAAGATTGCAGAGAGGAGTGCCCAGATCGCGACCAGCCCGAGAACGACCCGTTGTACGAGCAAGCGAAGAAGGCTCACGGCCGCTCACCGCCGGATCTGGAGGGCACGCCGGCAGTAGGACCAAAAATTGTTTAAAACTTGTCCCGGTAACGTGGATCGTTCGACAGATTGCTCTCCATTTCCCGGCCCGAGCGCTTCGAGGCGGCCGGTCAACCTTCCACAGACGGCCATGACTGACTCCCCACCCGCTCGGAATCCCGAATCAAACCCTGATTCAGGCCCCCATTTATCCGACACAACTGCCTTCGAGCAAGTCGACTGGGACTCAATCGGTCCCTCAAGACGTCGACTGACCGGAGAACGAATCGTCCTTGCGACCGGACTAGCGCTTCTCGGAGTCGTATATTTTCTCCATCGGGCGAGCGATGAGGTCTACCTCTTCTGGCGTTGGGACGTCGGGCCGGCCGACTGGCTGTTGTTGGTGTCGGCGGTCGGCCTTATGGCCTACGGGCTGGTTTCCTTAGTCCGGGACCGGAGGCGGATCCGGCGGCACCTTGCTGCCCTCTCCAGACGCCCGATGACCGTCCTATCGCTTTCCGTATTGGTCGCCATTCTGGCTGTGGCGCTGTACGCGATCGTCTCGGGCTTTCAACCTCGGCTGACCTTGGAAAGCGGGACCCCCGGGACCAATAAGTTCCAGCCACCGGTCGGGCTCACGGGCCCGTTCGTTGAGACAGGCAACGACTGCGTCGGGGCGACGACCGACGGACCGATTACCGAACGGATCTGTCACGGTACTTGGACCCACCCGCTTGGAACCGACCGTTGGGGGTACGAGCTGACGGACCTCCTCGTCGTTGGTGCCCGACCAGTTTTCTATGCGACTATCGTCGCCCTCGGGGGGATCGTCCCGCTTTCGACTACTGTCGGGCTGGTAGCGGGCTACTACGGTGGACTCGTTGACGACCTCCTGATGGCCTACATCGACGTCCAACTTGCCGTTCCTGCGATTGTAATTTACTTAATCGCGCACATGTTCTTCGGGAACTCGATGCTTCTCCTTTTGATCGCGTTCGGATTGCTCTCGTGGGGCGGGATCGCACGGGTCGTCCGGAGTGAAACTCTCCAACGGCGCGAGGCGGGCCACGTACGCTCGGCCAAGGCCGCCGGTGCCTCAGATGCCTACCTCATCAAACACCACCTTCTCCCGAACGTCACTGACAGCGCTGTTCCCGCGGCCTTCCACCTGATTGCGGTCCTTGTGCTCACCGAGGCGGCACTTTCCTTCCTGGGCTTTCACGTCGCTTTCCAGTCGTGGGGAATGACGATCGCCGAAGGGCTATTTTATGGCCCGCCACTTGCCGTCTGGTGGACCTCATTAGTGCCTGCCGCCGCTCTTGCGGTGACAGTGCTTTCGGTCAAAATCGTCGGTGACGGGCTCCGAGACGCACTCGACCCCCGCGAGGATCGGACATGACAGGAGCAGGTACTGGAACGGATGAACAGCTCCTCTCGGTTGATGGCCTCCGGACCCACGTCCGGACTGAGGGAGAGACGATCCGCGCCGTAGACGGCGTGAGCTTCGACGTCGACTCGGGAGAGACCGTGTGTCTCGTCGGCGAGTCCGGATCCGGAAAGAGCGTTACCTGCGAGTCGTTAACAGGAATTGTTCCCCAACCACCCGCAGAGATCATCGATGGCTCGATTTGCTTTGACGGCCACCAGCTTGCCGATCTCTCCGAGTCCGACCTTTGCCAGGTCAGAGGCGACCGTATCGCCCATGTCTTCCAAAATCCTCAGAGTGCGCTTGATCCTGTCTACACCGTTGGCAACCAGATCGGTGAGGCGATTACACTTCATCGAGATATCGGGTCCGACGAGGCCCACAAACGCGCAATCGAGCTCCTCCGCCGGGTTGGAATCCCGCGAGCCGAGGAACGCGTCGACGACTACCCCCACGAGTTCTCTGGTGGGATGCGTCAACGGGTTGCGATCGCAATCGCACTGGCGCCCGACCCCGACCTGGTGATCGCCGACGAACCGACGACTGCCGTCGATGTTACCGTCCAGGCCAGGCTGATCAAACTGTTTCGTAAGCTGACCAACGGTGGGCTCTCGATCCTGCTCGTCACCCACGACCTACGGGTGGTCGCCTCGCTTGCGGACCGGGTACTAGTGATGTATGGTGGCACTATTGTCGAACGCGGACCCGTCGAACACTTGTTCGATAACCCTGCCCATCCCTACACCCGAGCGCTATTCGAGAGCTACGAAGGCCTCGCTCGCGGAGAGCACTCGGTCCGTGGTGAGATCCCTGCCGACGGCTGCCGGTTCCGCCAGGAGTGTCCTCACGCAATCGAGGCCTGCGCTGGGGACGATCAACCGGAGTTCCATCCGATCGGCGGCCGTCAATCTCACCGAGCATCGTGTGTCTACTACGCTCCCGAGCGAAACCCGGTGCCAATTATCGAGGACGACCGTGAAAACTCGCTCGCGGAAACCGAGGCTGAGACCGGAGGTGGGGACGATGGCTGACGACTGCCTGCTCGTCGCCGACGACCTCGAAGTCCATTACCCGATCACCGAAGGGATCCTCCGGCGTGAAGTTGGCCGAGTGCGGGCAGTCGATGGCGTGAGTTTCGAGCTTCGGTCGGGAGAGGCGCTCGGGCTGGTCGGCGAGTCGGGCTCCGGGAAAACGACGACGGCGCTCTCGACGCTTGGGCTTGAGGAACCGACGGGTGGAGAGATCCGGTTCGACGGCGAAGCTATCGGCGACCTGTCCGGTGACGACCTCCGGACGTTCCGTCGGCGAGCCCAGCTAATTGTCCAGGACCCCAACGAGGCGTTCAGTCCGCGGATGCGCGTCGGACAGGCAGTCGCCGAACCCCTCATACTCCACGGGATGGACGACGCCGACCGCCGCCGGGCGATCGTCGAGGACACCCTAGAGCGGGTGGGACTCGCGGCCTCCGACGCGGATCGGTATCCTCACGAGTTCTCCGGCGGGGAGAAACAGCGGATCGCACTCGCACGGGCGTTGGTTCCCAATCCCGACCTGATCGTCGCCGACGAACCGACGAGCGCCTTGGACGGCCGGGTCCAGTCGGACGTCCTCTCGTTGCTCTCGGACGTTCAACGAGAATTCGATGTGGCCATCCTTTTCATTAGCCACGACATCGACGTCGTCCGCCGATTCTGTGACCGTATCGCGGTGATGTATCTAGGTGAGATCGTCGAACGAGGCCCGATTGACGCTATTCTCTCGGAACCTGCTCATCCGTATTCCCGAGTGTTGATGGGGTCGGTCCCGAGTCTCGACCCGGCCGACCGAGAACTTGCCAGGCCACTCACCGACACCGTTCCTGATCCCTCCGATCCGCCCTCGGGCTGTCGATTCCACACCCGCTGTCCGGAGTACATCCCGCCGGAGGGCGTGAACCTCTCTCGAGAGACCTGGCAGGCCGTCGTTGCCTTCCGGTTTACCCTCCAGACCGGCGAACTTCCGGCGAGGATCGAGGGCGTGACCATCAGAGAGCAGTTTGGCCTTCCGGAAAACATCCCCAATAGCGACGTCGATCGGGCGGTCAGCGAAGCGATTGATCGCCTCAAGCACGGCAACGAAAAGGCCGCAGCCGACCCCCTTACGGAGACGACTGCAAGCGTCTGTGAGCGTGAATTGCCTGAGACCGATACTGACGGTCGTCCTATCGCCTGTCATCGCTACGATCCGGCTGTCGAGGCCGACCCTAACGAGTGGTCGTGATAGCCCGGTTACTCATAGATGGAGGGGACCTGTGAGCAGTTCTCCTACAGTGGCCCCCATCAGGTTGGGCATTGATCAATATATGTTACCCAAGAAGCTGGTGCGGAGCTGTAAACCCTCTTTTTTGCATTCAGTGCTCGTTAGGGAGGAGGGCTCAGTGCCTCGATTCCTATCGCTTCTGTCCTCATCACCGAAGGTCTCTAATTCCAATCATGTAAAATCTCAAGGAAAGGTTTATTATGGTAATTGCTAACAACAGTATGTTATGGTTAATAGAGGAGATAACAGTTCTCAGATAGGAAAATGGGCTATAGATGACGGACGGACCGTTCCACTCTCACCTCCCGACGTAGATCGTCGGGACTTTTTGAAAGCAACAGGTATCGGAGCGGCGCTCGCGTTCGGAACTGGAAATGGTGCCGCTGCGAGTTCAGACGGCCCGAACGCAAAGACAAGACTAACTTGGTGGACCGAAGAAGACCGCAAAAACGCCCAGCAAAACATCGATAGCTACGACTGGGCGAAACAGCGCCGCGACCAAGCTGTTCAGGCGGCAGATCAGTACTTAGATCAGTACACCATAGACGATCTCTGGCGTATGGTCGGTGGCCAGAACGTCCCACGAGAGGCAGGTACTCAGCGTGTTCGAAATCTTATGGGCGGGACATCGTCATCCGGCACCGACCGTCCGTGGAAGATGGAAACGGACACTGAGTACATCGTTCCGACCAACGACTTTGCGGCCTACCGGGAGAGCGGTCGTGACGAGAGCGGTGAATTCGATCCCGAGTTAGCCGACGACCAGTACTTGGTCAACGAAGAGTATCCCGACAAGCCCGATGACTGGGGAGTCGACGATGGTACTGGTTGGGTTGACGAGGACGGGGAAATAGGCGACGCGGGCGAAACCCTTCACTTCGTCGCCTTCTACAACCACTGGTTCCGATGGCGAGGTGACGTCCACACGATGATTCAGTCGTTCTCAGACGCCTACCTCTTTACGGGGGATGTCAAGTACGCACGCGCCGGTACGGTGTTGCTGGATCGAATTGCAGACGTCTATCCCGATATGTACATCGCCGCCTATCCCGCACCCGAGTATCACAATATCCACGGGGGACGGGGGACGGGCAAAATCATTGGCTCTCTCTGGGAGGACCAAATCATACCGGACTTCCTCATGGCCTACGACGCCTACTATCCAGGTCAGGAGGATCAACAATTGATCGACTTCCTCACTGCTAAGACCGAGGAGTATCCAGAGTTGGGACGCAAGGATACGACAGGATACGTCAGAAAGAACATCGAAGATGGCCTCTTTCGAAACATACTGCCGGCAACGAAAGACACCCACCTCGTTGTTGGAAGCGGTGCACGTGACGTATTAGCGCTTTCAGCACGGATCATCGACGAACCGAACGGGTACACGGCACAGACCCTCGAATACCTCTTTCAGCCGGGCGAGATCAAGCACACTGGTGACGACGACAATCCCTGGAGTGACTGGACGACAACCGGCGGAGACGTCATTCCGTATTTGGTTCGACTCGTCGATCGAGATGGGTACCGGGAAGAGGCAGGACCCAACTACAATTCGCTCGGCCAGAGTACGTTCACTAGTCTCGCAAACATCTTAGACGGATACGATGCCTACGACGGTGCCGATCTGTGGGACTATCCGAAGTTGTACGCATTTTCGAAGCAGAACATCGAGCTCGTCATGCTTGATGGGTTGACGCCAGATATTGGCGATGACGAGACCAACTATACGGGGTATAATCTAAACCCCTCATCGATCAGGGGCGCCTTCGATGCTTACGGAGACTCGATATTCGCCCAGACGTACTTCTTTTTGAATGGTTACTCGACGGCTGGGATGCGAGGTGATGTGTTCTCGGCGGACCCAGAGGCACTCCCAGCGTCAGTTGAGAGTGTCATCGAAAGTGAGGGGGTCATTGACTTTGATAGCACGTTGTTACCGGCCTATGGGTTCTCTGCGCTGCGCGACGGTGAGAACTACACGAACGTCCCCTTTGGGGAGACCTACGCGTTCAAGGATCTCTTAGCCAGTAGTTCCGTGGCGACCAAGGACTTCCCGGAGGCAATCCAGTTCCAGGCAAACTCGCCAGGCGAGGAGTGGACCTTTGAGTTCGAAGTCGACGATGATGGATCGTATCTTCTTGAGATGGAGGCCCTTAGAGCCTCAACATACGGTATTTATGAACTCCTGATTGATGGGGAATCGATCAGAACCATCGATTTCTACGGTGGGTCTCGTTTCACCACGTCGGTCGAGATCGACCTTTCGGAGGGTGTCCATACGATCACCTTCGCCAATGACGGCAAGAATGAGGACTCTGACGATTATCTGATTGCACTGTATTATCTGGATGTCTTGGATGAAACGGACAGGGAGACAAGAGACCGCGCACAGGAACGCGGAAATCGGAAACGGGCCATCTGGCACTATTTCGGGAAGAACGCCCACGGACCGGGGACCTCTCACGCCCATACCGATACCCTAAATCTCGGGATTATGGCCCACGAGCTTGACTTGGCTCCGGATCTGGGCTATCCGGCAGATCTCGGGACGCCAAAGGCCCAGAACTGGTCAGCGGAGACTATCAGCCACAACACAGTGATGGTTAATCGCCAGTTCCAAGAACCCCAACTCGTCGCCAGGACCAAGCATTTCGATGATGACGAGCAGGTCAAACTGTTCGATGCAAACTCGACAGAGGCGTATGAGGATGTCGACGAGTATCGTCGGACAACGGCGATGATTCGGGTCGACGAATCAAACTCCTATGCTGTTGACTTCTTCGACGTTGATGGCGGCGATGACCACCTCTTTAGCTTCCATGGAGCGACGTCCACTGACGTCGCCACCACCGGCCTCGATTTGGTCGACCAGGGCAGCGGAACCTATGCCGGTCCTGACGTCCCCTTCGCTTCGCAGTCCTACAATGACTCCGTGGGAAGTGGCTTCAACTACCTTCGGGATGTCTCTCGTGACGAGGAGCCGGCGGCTCCGTACAGCGTGGACTGGGATATTGAGGACTACCGCGGCCGTCGTGATGATGACGCAGATATCCACCTTCGCTTGACTATGCTCAACGACGAGTTGGACGAAGCGGCCCTCGCCACGGGCGAACCACCGGACCGGCCGGAGAACCCCGACGAGTTGACGTACCTGCTGGCTCGTCGGACGGGTTCAGATATCCAATCTACGTTTACGTCCGTTCTTGAACCCTATGCTGAAGGCCGCTTCATTGACTCAATCGAGTCCATTCCCGTGACGAGCGAGGACTCGGACGTCTCGGACGCACGTGCGGTGAAAGTCGTTCTGACGAATGGGCGGACGGACTACGTCGCTCGGGGTGCCGGACACGACATCACACACGACATCGGTGATACGTTCTCCTTTACCGGCGCTTTCGCGGTCTACTCGGAGCGCGATGGTGAGGCTGTACGTACCTATCTCCAAGACGGTACGTCTCTCGTCGCGAACGGTGAAACGCTCATTGACGAATCGGTAGATCGGTTCACCGGTTCTGTTGAGGACTTCACCAAGGAGATGAGCATGAAGAACGAACTCATGCTTGCACTGGATAACAGAGGAGGCGAGCGAAAGCGGTTTGATGGCAGTGCTTCGGACTATCTCTACATTGACAACAAGGACAGCAAACTCTCTGGGATCAATTCCAACGAAACCTATGCACAGAGTGGTACATATCGAATCAACGCCGTAGACAACTCCGATGGCCGAAAGCAGGTCACAGTTGACGTTGGCGACCAGACGTTCATTCGTCGATTCATCGACCCCGACCAACTTGCAGACGGCGGCTACCACTATAATATTGAAGAAGGTGACAATGTCTACGCTCCACTACGTCACACCTGGAAGCTCCTTTTCGCGGAGATTGATGCGAGTGCGACCGAGACGACTATCGGCGAACGCCTAGAGTTTGACGCAAGGGACGTGACAGACAACGATCGCTGGATCGACTCGTTGGAGTGGGACTTAGGAGACGGTACGACTGCGGCGGGATGGTGGACGGACCACCGCTACGACGAAGCAGGCGAATATACGGTCTCGCTGATCGCCACTGCCAACGACGGAAAGACAACAACCCATGAGGTGACCGTCACGGTCGGTGACCTCACGGAACCGATTGCACGTGCGAAGCCGAGTGAAACCGATGTCTCAACGGATGAGCGCATCGAATTCGACGTTGAGGACACTTCCGGTGACGACCGCTGGATCACTTCTCTAGAGTGGGATCTAGGGGACGGTACGACTGCGACGGGATGGTGGACGGACCACCGCTACGACGAATCCGGGGAATTCACTGTCACACTAACCGCGACGGACAACACTGGTCATTCAACAGTCCACGAAGTGGTGATTACAGTAAGTTAATTGTTCGCACACACACTCCCGTTACATGGTATTGATGAAAATGGAATGGGGTGGCGAGGTCAGGCTTTTAAACCGGCCAGTACGTTTCACTGACTCGAATGAACTGGTGATACTAGTAGCTTATTGTACTGCTGGGTTGGAACTGGTGGTTCATTTTCTCAAGAGACAAAAAGACCTCTACACAAAGTTGATTCTCGACGCCGAGCTGCTCGGACGTCATGGAACCAATCCGGCGGCTGCGTTCCTGCATGACTCTGCGAGAAACACGATCTCTCTTAGGCGGTGTTTCTCGTCGATCAGTTTGGTTATCGGACCGGCCTTGCTCGACTAGGATTGAGCGGTCGGGTTGACTATAATGACCGAAATCTCATCGAAAAGTGGTTTCACACGCTCAAAATGCGAGTCGACCGCTTCCACAACTCGTGGGTGGGCAGTCGAGCCAGTACCCGCCGGTGGATGGTTCAAGCCATGCACTACTATAACCTTCAGAGGCCGCATCAGTCACTCGCTCAACGAACGCCAGCCGAGGAGGTGCTGAACTAGACAGTACCTCTGAACTATGTTCATATAATCTTATGTTTTATGTTTCCACCCAAATTAATTGTATACGTGGCCGCCTACTCAAGTGCCCTTTCAGTGTCAAGTCGCTTGAGCCAGCTATAGATTGCCCGCCGTTAACTGCCATCCCACTCCGCGAGTTTAGTCTGTGTAACATCACTTTAGTACGCTATTGTGGCTAAGAGCTGTTGTGCCGACTTCTTTCCGTCCATGTTATCAAGAAATCTTGCAATTATTCGGCAAAGATCTCGTCGAGATGATCAACCACAGACTGCAACAAATTCTGAGTAAATTATATAATATATACTATATAGTTTAATATGTCATAAAGAATGTGACCGGCACTTTCTCTACAGAGTTGGAAACTTCGGTGTGGACAGTCGATCCGTCAGCCGGAGCTCATGAGAGCTGGAAACGCCAAAGGTATGACTAAGAGCACGACTTACGACCGAGGAGTGCCGGTTACGGTCTCACTCTGCGACGCCCTGATGTCGGAGATTCGCGATGGTTTCTTCATCATACCCGTGCTCGGCGAGGACCTCCTCTGTATGCTGGCCCGGATTAGGCGGTCCTTCTTCGAGGGACGCGGGTGTCTCTGAGTGGTCGACTGGTGGACCTACTGTTCTAAATGTCCCACCGTCAGGGTGGTCAAGTTCGACGATCATATCGTTGTGCTGAATCTGCGGATTCGCCTGGACATCGTCAAAGTCCTCGACGCTTGAGATCCATATATCGGCTGTGAGAAATTTCTCAAGAAGTTCGTCCGTCGGTTGGGTTCGCGTATACGCCTCAAGGATCCGCTTTATTTCGTCCCGGTGCTCGTAGGTCGCCTCTTCGCCGTCAAACTCTTTGAGTTCGTCGAGGCCGGTCACATCGGCCAGCACGTCCATGGGTGTCATCGCGATAGCGACATAGCCGTCTGCCGTCTCGTAAATGCCGTAGGGCCCACCAAGCCAGGCCTGAGCGACCCCTTCCTTGCTTCGCTCGAAGTCCTTGTCCATGTTCATCGCGGCGGTCAGCTCCTGGCACTGGAAGTCAAGCGCGGCATTGAGGAGATTCGCCTCTAGTCTTTGACCTTCTCCAGTTCGCTCCTTGTGGAACAGTGCAAACATCGTGTTCAGCGCAATGAGTGTCGCAGAATGTTCGTCGACGACGGCCGTTCCGACCGGCGTTGGGGGGTCATCCTTCCGGCCGGTATAGTTGGCGAGCCCGCTCATCGCCTGTAGCAAGAGGTCCTGTCCGGGCCGATCGGCGTACGGTCCGTCCGATCCGAATCCGGAGGCTGACACGTAGACAACCTCGGGGTTAACCTCGCGGACGTCATCATAACTGAGATTGAACTTCTCCATCACTCCTGGCCGGAAGTTTTCAACTACCGCGTCGGCCTCAGCCGCGATATCGAGAGCCACTTGCTGTCCCCCCTCCGACTTGAGATCAAGGGTGACGCTGCGCTTGTTCCGATTCATCGCAAGGAAGAACGGGCTTACGCCATCGTACAGTTCACCGCCCGCTGGCAGCTTTCGCTCCCATTCGCCGCCGATGCGTTCAATCTTGATCACATCGGCGCCCATGTCGGCAAGTTTCTGCGTAGCCCACGGCCCCTGCATCATCTGCGTAAAGTCGGCGATGGTGATACCGTCGAGTGCCTGCTTCATGGTAGACGCCATCGTCCAACTGGCGTAAATAGGTTTGGCGGAGCTGATCCCCCGATGGGGTTACGCCCAAGGAACGTTATCATGGAACTGGCGCACGTCATCGAGCGACGAGAGCGCTGTAACAGCTCCTGGCTGCGTCGTGGCGATTGCACCTACAGCATTTGCCAGCTTTAGTGCCCGTTCGGGGTCCTCGACACCGTTGGTGATTGAGGCAATCATTCCGGCGAAGAAGGCGTCGCCTGCACCGGTGGTATCAACGACATCAACCTCATAGCCCCTATGACGCGCGAGTCCGGGAATCGGGCTCGCGGATGTACCGTAACAGAGTGCGCCTGCATTACCCAGGGTGATCACCACCGTATCAGGACCATTCGCCGCGACGGTCTCTGCGAGAGTGGATGGGTCCTCTGCTGTGAACCCTGCCGCAGCGAGGTCCTCCTCCGATGCGACCAGGAAATCGACATTCGAGAGGGCACCACGAAGGACGGCCGCGAAATCCTCGCGGCTCTCCCAAAGATCTGGTCGCCAATTGGGATCCATAGAGACGATGCATTTGTCACTGGCCCGTTCCTGCAGTTCCAGCGTCGCTGTCCGACTCGGTTCGACGTTCATCGTTACGCCGGTAGTGTGGACCCAGGAGACGATGTCGAGGGTTGCATCCGTGACAGTTCCCGGTTCGAGCCGCGTATCGGCACCGCGTGCTCGATAGAACTCGAACGACCGTTCACCGGATACGTCGTGTGATACGACGCCAAGCGTGGTTCTTGCTTCGTCGTCAGTAATGAGATACTCTGAAGGAATATTGCTCTCCAGAAAGTGACCCTGGAGAAAACTCCCAAAGGCATCAGTCGCAAACCGCGTCCAGAAGAGCGGCGGCACGTCAAGCCTGTCAAGTACGATTGCCACGTTCGCTGCGGAACCACCGAGCCGAGGGACGTAGGATGTATCGTTGTCGGGCGGTCCCTCATGTGATGGAAGGAAGTCGACCAACGTATCGCCGGCCACGAGAACGTCTATGTCAGGCATATTGATACTTGATCTAGTCCTTCGCTGGGTCTGCAATTGATGAGTCGGTACTCGCCCAAGCCGCGGTGAAACCTTCAACGCTCTCCCTTGTTTCTGGTGTTGAGATGTGCGACGAGAGGATGTCTGGCCCCATTGTTATCGCGTCGACGCCAGCTGCATAACACCCGGTTGCATGGTTCGTGGTCCGAATACTCGCCGCCAGCACCTCCGTATTGAAGCCGTATCTGTCGACGAGCGCTTGGATTCGTTCGACAGTGTCAATACCGTCGTCGCCAGCGTCTTCCATCCGACCGACATACGGTGCGACGAAGGTGGCATCGTTCTTTGCAGCGAGCATCGCCTGTTCAACGGAGAACACAACAGTGATCCCCGCGGGAATCTCCTCCTGGCGGAGGTGATAGAGTGCCTCGAATCCCTCCCTGGTCGCTGGGATTTTCACGACCACCGAGTCGCCCCAGGACTGGTACATCCGCCCTTCCTGAACCATTCCATCAACATCTTCGGCGAGTACCTGTGCGAAGATCGGTCCGTTGATGATCTCATCGATTGTCGTGACTACGTCGCGGTAGGTTTGTCCAGTGTCGGCGATGATAGACGGGTTCGTCGTGACGCCGTCAATGACGCCCATCGAGACGAACTCCTCAATGGCATCGACTGCAGCAGTGTCTACGTAGAGGTTCACAGTTGGAGTCGCACACGACCGTTAATAGAAGTTACCCGAACTGGCACTTGATCCCGTTTCTCACGGGAGCTGGTTTCATTAACCGGCCCTCCCTGAACGTACATATGACCGCCAATCTTGAGACCCTCGACTGCGCTAGGGATGCGCTCATCGACCGCGTCGATTCGACGCTCAAAGCGACGGGCGAGGAATTCCCCTATTTTGCCAACCCAGAGACTGGTACATGGGACACCACCGACAACGGAAACTGGTGTGGCGGGCACTGGATTGGACTGCTCTGGTTTGCCGCAGGCCACGCCGATGATGAGACAAGAACAAAGCGCTTCGCGGCCGCTGCCCGGTCCCACTCCGAGACGATGGCAGAGTACATGCCGAGGGCCTCGATGTTCTGCGGAATGAACTTCCACCTCTCCGGCTTCAAGGGGTACGACGCGACGGGGGACAGGGCCCTGTTCGGGCTCGGACTAGAAGGAGCGGACGCGATGGTTGCGGCGTTCGACGAGACCGCCCGCCAGGTGCCGCTGGGGCAACTCGCGATCAAGGGTCCCGATCAGTTCCGGGGACCGGAATCATCGCATGGACCGCCCGGCGACCGGCTCGGCGCCGTTGACGCTGTCCACACGTCGTTACCCGTCCTCTGGCGGGCGTATGCTGAAACTAGTGAGGCCCGGTTTCGCGACATCGCGGTCTCTCACGCCGACAGACACCTTGACTGGTACGTGCGAGAGGACGGGAGTACGTGGCATCACGCAGTCTTCGAAGGCGATACCGGAGAGTTGGAGCGTCAGTACAATGAGCTCGCATTGAGTGATGACACCTGTTGGGCCCGTGGCCAGGGGTGGCACATTGCCGGACTTGCCCGCGCCTACGCCGAGACCGGCGCTCGTCGGTATCTCAACGCACTGCGGAAGAGTGTCAACTACCACCGTAAGAATGCTCCATCCGACGGCGTTCCTCAATGGGACTATGCTGCGGGATCCGACGAGCCGAGAGACACCAGTGCGGCCGCGCTCGTAGCCTACGGCCTCACCATACTCCCATCCCAATCGGAGACTGCCGATTTGCGTGAGTACGGCCGAGAAATTCTTGCGACATTGATCGACGGATACCTCGTGACTGACACGGACGCGAACAACCGCGGGGCGGTCTTACATGGCTGTTTCAACCGACCAGGCCAATACGCGGACGACCACGAACTACTCTGGACGAACTATTACGTCGCCGCGACCATCACCGCCATTTACGACCAGCAATGACGCGAGGCTACCGGCTGCCACGACCGGATCCCGACGCCGACGACCCATGGACGGGTTTCGAGTGGAACCTCGGCGAGTCATATAATATCGCCTCGGTCGCTCTCGAACGTGCCAACGCTGAACCAGACGCAACGGCCCTTCGACACCATCCGCTCAAAGGGTCGCCGACATCACTTACCTACCAGGCGCTTGATGAAGCGGCCGACGCCCTTGCCGAGTTTCTTGAGGAACAACGTATCGAACGCGGTAACCGCGTCGCCGTGTGTCTCCCTCAGTGTCCCGAACTCCTGATTACCCATCTCGGGATCTTCAAGCATGGTGCCGTCTCCGTGCCACTCTCGATGCTATTAGGGGGCGACTCCCTTTCGTATTCTATCGAGGACAGTGGGGCGTCGCTGGCTGTTGTCGACTCCCAGCGCATCAGCGATGTCGTCGAAGCCGCGGATGTCGAAGCTCATTCCGTCAAGCCCGGTGAGTACAGCGCGACTACCCTCGGTGGCCTTGACGATCTGACCCCGTGCAAGACACACATCACCCCTGGCAAGACAGCCCCTGACGACCCCGCAATCATTCTATACACATCCGGGACGACGGGCAAGCCGAAGGGCGTCGTGCAGGGTCAC
Source organism: Saliphagus sp. LR7 (assembly GCF_003344565.1). NCBI lineage: Archaea > Methanobacteriati > Methanobacteriota > Halobacteria > Halobacteriales > Natrialbaceae > Saliphagus > Saliphagus sp. LR7. The sequence continues at coordinate 15,257 of NZ_QPND01000035.1, forward strand.
CGATACCTCGCCGGCTCACTCCCCGGTTACCAGGCTTGGTTCGAGATGTTCGACGATGCAACCGCCCGATCGGCCCGTGTCTGGACGCCGGCGGAGTGGGCCTGGGCTGGGGCCTTGTTCGACGTTGTCTTTCCAACGCTGGCGATGGGCGGCACGCTCGTCTCGAGGGAGCGTCGCTCCGGCTTCGACCCGGCCGGCGCGCTCTCTCTGATCGAGGACGAGGCCATTACACACACGTTCATGCCCGCGACTGCACTTCAACGGATTCGTAGGGATACCGACCCATCGGAGTACAACCTTGGCTCGCTCGACGTGGTGATGTCCGGCGGCGAAAGTCTCCCGCGCCCCCTGCTGTCTTGGGCCCGTGAGGAACTCGCCCCTTCGGTACACGAAACGTACGGCCAGACGGAGGCGAACGCGCTGGTCGGCAACTGCTCGGCTGCTTACGACGTCCGTCCAGGGTCGATGGGCAAAGCATATCCCGGCCATGACGTCCTCGTAGTCAACGAAGACGGTCGGGAGGTGGACACTGGCCACATCGGCGAGATCTCCGTCCGACTGCCGGATCCGGTCGTATTCAATGAGTACTGGGACACCGAGGCAGCGACCGAGAAGAAGTTCAACGATGATCTCTTTCTCACCGGTGACCTAGCCATTAGGGACGACGACGGGTACTTCTGGCACCGTGGTCGGAAGGACGACCTGATCATCACCTCCGGATACCGGGTGAGCCCTCTAGAAGTAGAGCGGGTTCTCCAGTCACACTCCGCTGTTGGCAACGTTGTCATCGGAAGTGTTCCGGATTCAGAGCGCGGTGAGCGGGTCAAGGCCTACCTTGTCCTCGGGAACGAGACGACGGCCGATGACACGCTTGTCGAGACGTTGAAGGATGCTGTTCGAGCAGAACTTGGTGCCCACAAGGTCCCCCGGGAGATCGAGTTCATCGATGAGATCCCGGAGACACGATCCGGAAAAGCCGATCGGTCAGCGCTGTTTTCGACTGAAGACGGATAGTACAAATATCGCTATTCAGAGCGATGACTGGAACGTTCTGTGTACTTTCCGAATAGAGGTAGGTAGACGCCAGCGTTCGGCTGAAGAAGCATTTTCCCTCAATAACGGGAGTAGGGTTCCAGTTTTATTCAAATCTGACATATCAAGTCCTATCGGAGCGTTCTCAACCTAGAAATAGGATAACCTACACACACATTTGCCCGGAACTATTTTACCCTCTTTAGTCGACTGTGAGCACATGCCAACTCTGCGGTTCATTGGTCGTCCCTTCGACGGCTTCGAGAAGGCCTTAGAGCGGCAGGTCGAATCGTTCAACGAACACCATGAACAGACGCTCGAACTTGATCGAGAGCACCGGCCCCTGCCGGAAATCCACGAGGAGCTCGTCGAGACAGGGGTGATCGCCGATAAATACGACCTCTTCCTCTGTCTCAGCGACTGGCTCCCAGCACTCGCCGACGAAGACCTCCTCTTGTCCCTAGAGGAGTACCTTATGGAGGACCCACCCGCGGACTGGCCCGAAGGATGGGCTGAGAGTATGCGCGAACTCGTCTCGTATGGGGGCGCGACTTACGGCATTCCCTACCACGATGGTCCAGAGATCTTTCACTACCGCCGTGACCTCTTCGAGAGCGTCGCGGAACAGCGCGCCTTCCGTGAGGAGTACGGACACCCGCTGCACGTTCCCAAAACCTGGCCGGAATTCCTTGACGTAGCAGAGTTTTTCACCAGGCCGGAGGACGACCTCTGGGGAACCGTCGTGGCAGCGTTACCTGACGGGCACAACAATGTGTACGACTTCCTTATCCAACTATGGAGTCGCGGGGGCGAGATTCTCAATGAGCAGGGCCAGCCGGCGTTCGATAATAAGGCCGGCCGTGATGCGCTCCAGTTCTATCACGACCTGCTCTACAAACACGAAGTCGTCCCTCCAGAGGCGGCCGAAATGGAAAGCGTTGAGGCTGGCCAGTTCTACGCCGACGGGAAGGCCGCGATGATGTGGAATTGGGCGGGCTTCGGTGCGTTAGCTGAGAATCCCGATTCAGCCGTCTTCGGTGACGTGAACTATGGGCTTATTCCGCGAGCCAACTCACCTGCAGGGCGTCATACCGGGCTGACTGTTCTATACGGTTTGACGATTCCAGCTAACTGTGATCACCCCGACTTGGCCTATGAATTCATCAAACATGCAGCGAAGTCAGAAAGCGACCAAATCACGACGGAAGCAGGTGCTTCTGGGACTCGGTTTTCGACGTGGCGTAACCCCACTATCCTTCGGCACAACTCCTTCTACTCTGTCGCTGAAGAAGTCAACACCAGCGGCTATAATACACTCCCTCAGATTCCCGAATATGTCGAACTCAACGAGATCCTTAATGAAATGGTTGAAGCTGCCGTCGTCGATCGAAGCAAATCCATCGAGGAAGCGCTATCGGACGCAGCCAATGAAGCAGGCGAATTGCTTGGCTGAGGTGGCTGGCTAACACTCGCCTCGGCGATAGTGCTCCCCTCTTCTTATTCTTCGCCTGATTCTCGACGTTCGACCAGCGTAATGTGTGTACAAACAAGCACAGTCTCCCCATCGTCATTCTCGACTTCGTATTCGTAACTGACGCGGCCGAGTGTGTCATTGTACACCTCAGTCTCAACTATTTCCCGCGAAACCGAGATGGTGTCGCCGATCAAGACCGGTTCAACGAACCGGAGCGTGTCATAGCCATAAGAAAAGGACTTGGGGTTCATGTCTGCGACTACTGCCTCCGCGATCGCGAAAACGAGATTACCATGGGCGATCCGACCCTCGAAATCAGAGGCTTCTGCGGCCGACTTACTCATGTGGAGCGGATGAAAATCACTGGAGATGCCAGCGAAGTTAATGATATCCGTCTCAGTAATTGTCCGTGAGTCATCAACTCGATAGGTTTCGCCTTTCTCGATTTCCTCAAAATAGCGATCGGTGTCTTTGGCTGGTGCCTGCATGTATTGGATACAGGTGGATAGGTGGATAAAGCTAGCTCACTTAGAACGGCTCAAGGGGTAGGCCCGCACTGAGTCGATATCACAGAGAGTGCCGATTGAGTGTTTAAATTCGACAAATCAATATCGAGTGCAAGGATGAGTACACCTGATCTCTGAGGGCATGCCTGGGGGGAAACTGGGCGGTAGATCGTGCGGGACCGTAGTCACTTTCGATCCTACGTTTGAGCTGACATCAGTAGGTCGACCCCCAACGATTATTTTGCCTGCCTGCGGACCACCAGTATGCAATTCGACTGGATGGTCCAGTGTTATGCAGGCGACGGCGTCCACCGAGATACGCCGATGATGGAATCACTCGAACGAAAAGACGTACTCCACGGTGTCGATACGGCAGTCGATGTTGGCCTTGAAGGACTCTGGGCACCGGATCATTTCATGCTTGGTCCCCACGCCGAGGAATATGAGGTCTGGACGCTTTTATCGACGTTGGCGGAACGAACGGACGACGCTGACATTGGGTCGCTCGTAAATTCCGTCACCTACCGGAATCCGGCGTTGCTGGCGAAGATGGCAACTACACTCGATGTCCTCTCCGAAGGGCGACTCAGACTGGGGCTCGGCGCTGGCTGGCATGATGAGGAGCACGCCGCTTACGGCTTCGACTTCCCGGACGTTGGCACTCGTATCGACTGGTTGGAGGAATCAGTCCAAATTACGAAGGCGATGTTCATCGAGGAGGAGCCGACGTTCCATGGTGAACACTTTGAGATTGAGAACGCATTGAATGAGCCAAAGCCGGTTCAGGATCCTCATCCTCCAATCGTGATTGGTGGTGCCGGTCCACGAATGCTTCGGCTGATTGCCGCCTACGCAGATGAATGGAACGTTGAGATTAGCGCCCGTGCCCGAGGCAAGCCGATCGAGTTCAAGGTAAGGAAGTTCGAGGAATATCTTGAAGAAGAAGGTCGTGACCCGGACGAGGTCGACCGCTCGTGGCTAGCTCATATCCTCGTCTGTGAGAATGAAGCGAAACTCGATGAATACGTCGACCGGATCTTCCCACTCCCCTGGGGTGAGGAATCGGATATGGAAAATCAGCAACTGTCGACCGCAGAAGAGGCCCGCGAACGTGGAAGTATGCTTATTGGGACGCCCTCGCAGATCGCCAGCCAGATCGAGGAGATTAGAGGACTCGGCTTCGAGAAACTTCAGCTAATGTTTCTTGATTTCCCGGAAGTGCGTGGAATGGAATTGTTTGCTGACGAAGTGATGGCTGAATTCGCCTGACTACTCTGGTCGGCGTCCAGTCGACATCATATGTTTTAGATCTTCCTGACTGACCTTGTCGGTTTGGGCCACGTCAACAAGACTGCCTTGATAGAGAACGGCGATACGGTCAGCAAGTCCAAATATCTCCTCCAAGCTGTGACTGACAATGACCACTGTGATCCCCTCCTCCTTGAGCCGTCGAACTGTTTCGTGGACAAGCTCGGTTGCCTCAACGGAAAGAGCACTGGTTGGTTCGTCCAAGATTACCAGCTGTGGGTCGAAAGCTAGAGCGCGAGCAATAGCTACCAGCTGACGCTGTCCGCCAGAGAGAAACTCAACTTCTGTATGAGCATTGATATCCGGCCGATCTAACGTTTCCTGAAGCAGATTCTCGGCTTTCTGGTATGTCCTCTTCCAATCAATGAACTTCAACGGACCAGCTCCCTTCGTAGGGAACTGGTCCATATAGATGTTCGTTGCAACATCTAAATCGTCCATTAGCGCCAAGTCCTGATATACTGTCTCGATACCATACTCACGGGCATCTTCTGGGTTATTGAACTGGACACGGTCCCCATAGACGTACAGTTGCCCATTTGTCGGCTTGTGTACGCCACATAGAACGTTCATTAACGTTGATTTCCCGGCACCGTTATCCCCAACCATTGCGAGGACCTCATTTTCCTTAATTTCGAAAGAAACGTCATTAAGAGCAACAATTCGGGCGAAGTGCTTATCAACGTTCTCAACCCGAATTGGCGGCGCCGGTGATTTCTCTGTTCCTTTCTCTGGCCCGGAATCGCCTTCAAGCGTACTCATGCAGTCTCACCTGCCAGGATACGGCTTCGGATATCTTCCTTGAAGTTGTACAGGAGAATTGCTACCAATAATACCATCCCCTCAGCCATTTCGATTTGTGCGGCCGCAATGCCAGATAGTTGGAGTGCACTCTGTACGATACCCAATAGTAAGACACCTCCGAGGGCTCCCGATATCCGCCCGCGCCCGCCAAAGAGACTTACACCACCGATAACGGCAGCAGCGAAAGCCGGGAATACCATATTTTCGGCAATATCAGGCGGGACAATTGTGGAGTAGCCCGTCAACATTAAACCAGCGAGACCAGCGAGTACACCGCTAATAACGTACACCATGATGATCACACGGTCCGTATTAACCCCGACAGCACGTGCGGATTTTTCGGAACTCCCCACGGCATACACTGACTGTCCGAAGCTAGTATACCTCATGATAAAGGCAAATAATAAGAACACTGCAACCATTAATCCGATCGCGTACATCGAATTGCGTCCAAGAAAGAGATATCCGGCAGGTAGATCCCCGACCGGCCGTGTTGTCAATGCTGTTTTTGCCCCAGAGAAGATGATTAGGAAGGCGAGTGTCTGAAGGAAAGGATTGACATTTAACTTTGCAATCATTACTCCATTGAGGAAACCGATGAATCCACCAACCAAGAGGATAATCCCTATCGCTAAATAGGGATTCCCAATGAGGCTCCAACAATTTGTGCATCCACCGACAAGCATCCCGGTGAACACCGCTGAAAACCCTGCGATTGCTCCAATTGACAGGTCGAAGTGCCCCGACAATAGACATACGCTCTCAGCCAAGACGAGTAAACCAAGCGGAACTGACGAGTAAAGCACTAACTCGAACGACCGGAAATTCCGAAATAGATCCGGTACTAGAAATCCGGCGACGATGAGCGTGACAAGGAGAATGGGCCAGATCATATGATCTAATACGAGTGGAACTATCCGCTCTCTGCGACTTGATTCAGATTGGGAAAGTACTGACATGGTGTGGCTTAGTATTGGATGAAAATCGAGTAGGAAATTAACTTTTCGGTTAGTTTAGCCCCAGATGTTTCCCCAGAGATACGGCTCATCGGCATTATCCTCAGTGAGGGTGATGCCGCTAGTCTGAACGTAAGGATGGCCGTCTTTTTCAACTACCTGTGCTGGTGCCCATGTCGGCTCTGACCAGAGAGTTCCATTTTGGTGCTCAGTGGGCTCAAAGGAATAATCATCCTCTGTGAGTTCGCTGTCGATTTCCGGGATCGCGTCATCACCATTCTCCCAGTAAGCTTCCATCTGCTTGATAGCTAGTGGGATGTAGAACGTCACGGGTTGGTCAACAGCAGCGTCAATGTACCCATCAAGTATCTTTGGGTTGACATCTGGGCCGCCATCAAGTTGGGTGACGACGATGTGATCATCTTCTCCTTTCGGGACAGCGAGCCCTTGATCTTCAAGTGCCTGGAATGTACCTAATCCAGAAGTCATGTTCGAAGAATAGACGCCATGGGGCGTATCGTTACCATTGAGCCACGTTTGGACCTTTGATTGAGCGTCAGATTGTGTCCAGTCTGTCTGGATTGTATTGACGATTTCTACGTCATCCTGGCTTTCCATCACGCTAAGGAAACCATCCGTGCGGGCGTTCGATGAGGAGATGAAATCTCCTCGCACGTTTAGTACTCGATAGGTATCGACATCTGGCTTCTGGTTAGTCAAGGCCTCATACATTTGTTCACCACAGATTTGGCCAGCATTCTCGTTCCCAAATGCTGTGAAAGACTTTACAGCCTCGGTTGTCGCATCCTGATTAGCCGTGAAAACGGGAATGCCAGCTTCCTCGGCTTCCACGATTACATCGTTAAGCGACTCATTGTATGGTACCAGAACAATCCCATCATACTCCTGGTTAATCATCTGGCGGACCTGTGAGATCTGGGTCGCCGCATCCGCCTCGTGGATGAAAGTCTCGAGCTGGTAACCCTGACTCTCAGCATAGATTGTTCCTGAATCAAAGAATGCTGTAATCCAGGACCCACCAGCTTGGTGCTGAGAAATTCCTATTTGTCGGGATTCACCGCTCCCACTGCCGCTTTCATTGCTCGTTTGGTTGTCGGTATCGTTCCCGTTGCCGTTACCACTGGCGTTGCCGTTCCCATTACCGTTTCCGTTGCCGTTACCACTGGCGTTGCCGTCGCCGTTTCCATTGCCGTTCCCGTTTCCATTACCACTGGCGTTGCCATTCCCGTTCCCGTTTCCATTACCGTTGCCGTTGCCATTTCCATTGCCGCCCTCATTGCCCATGCAACCGGCAAGAGCGCCTGCAATCGTTGTTCCGCCCACCACTTTGATGAATGAACGTCTGTCAGTAGACCGCATGGTTAGCTTATGGCGAGCCAACCGCAATAAATCTTTAGTATATTTTTGGTTTGTTTCTCCTATACAAACATCTAAATTCGGAATATGAGTACTCATCAACTCTAATCCTAGTAATCCATATATAATTATTTCAAATATAGGCGGGCCGTTCACCAATTTGGAACAGCTAGTTATTTGTTTCTACACGTCCTTACCCAAGGCCATGTCGCAGGCACGAAACCCGGTGGGGGCAACCGAAACCACCTTCGCGATTATCGAAGCCATAGATGAGCTAGATGGTTGTGGTGTAACCGATCTCGCTGATCATCTTGGAATGCCGAAAAGCACCGTCCACAACTATCTCTCGACATTAGAGCAAGAGGAATACATCCATAAGGAAGAAGCGAGCTACCAAGTCGGGATTAAATTTCTCGATATAGGGGCTTCGGCGCGACGCCGACTGCCTATTTACGAGGTCGCCAAGCCTGAGGTCAACAAGCTTGCCGAGGAAACCGGCGAGCTCGCGAACCTCCTGATTGAAGATCATGGTAAAGGAGTTTATGTCCACCAAGCCAGGGGTGAACAGGCCGTTCAGGTTGATTCCTCAGTCGGTGCACGCGTTGATCTCCATGCCACAGCTTTCGGGAAGGCAATCCTTGCACATCTTCCTGTCTCGAGAGTTGATGATATAATTGAACATCACGGTCTCCCCCAACGGACCGAACGCACAGTTGGTACGCGCGAAGAACTTGAAACGGTCCTTGATGAGATCCGGGAACGTGGATATGCAGTCGATGATCAGGAACGTCTTGAGGGATTGCGGTGTGTCGCTGCACCTATTCTCACTGATAGCCGGGTACTTGGTGCAGTAAGTCTCTCTGGGCCTGGAAACCGAATGCAGGGTGACTACTTTGAAGAAGAATTGCCGATGCGACTTCTCGAGACCGTCAACGTAATCGAACTCAATTTCACCTATTCCTAATTTGTTCATTATCACTGAACAGGGGCTGTTTTGCAGTGTTAGATGGAATAAGAGCCCGGCATATACTAAATGATCTCAAAACCCGCACTCAGTCAGAAACTTGATGGACTGAGCGGAACTCTTGACAGCGGAGTACCTCCCTCGTGTCTATCATAGGATAGGCTACGTAACGGCTCAGCCCTTCACATTAAATCCACTACATTTCAAGTCGTCAAATCAGGAGTAGACTCGCTGTTGAACAGGTATCTCGAAGTCAAATGAGCAACCGACCACTTCGATGACGCGCTGATCGATGCGAAAATACAGGAAACACACTCCTGTGAAGATCAACTCATTGTTTCTCTACTGAGAAAATCCGTCAATAGACGTCGTCTCGGAGATATTTAGACGGTAAATCTGTCGTCTGATCACTGTGCAAAGCTGAGTAACGGGTAAGAATTTACTGGGAGTGCACAGGACTTACGCTCATATGTGTGTAATAGATGGAAATGGGTAATTGGGGGTCTAATGACGAATAGGATACTTAGTGAATCGTATCTTGGTCGCCGTACTGTTGTTCAGTAATGTGGAACACCATCCAATTTAGTGTAATAGGAGGTACGAGGGAGAGGTTTATGAGGGGGCCTACTCGTTTTTGTGTATGGCACCGACGATCACGCGCATCGAGAGCCGCGAGTTCGAGTACCCCTTAGAGGACCTCGCGACCGACCAGCACGGCTTCAACCTCGTCTACGAGCCCGGCGAGACCACCTGGCGGAAACTGTTCGCCATCCAGATCGAGACCGACGAGGGCGTCACCGGCGAGTACGTCGGCGGGAACTCCCCCGGCGCCGCCCAGGTCAACATGTTCGCCGACTACCTCATCGGTAAGAACCCCTTCGACCGCGAGAAACATTGGTCGGAGATCAAACGCGCCCTCCGCAAGTACGACCGCATGGGCATCGGCCCCATCGACATCGCCCTCTGGGACCTCGCGGGCAAGTACTACGACGCCCCCATCCACGAACTCCTCGGCACCTATCGGACGGAGATTCCGGCCTACGCCTCGACGTACCACGGCGACGAGAACGGCGGGCTCGACTCCCCCGAGGCGTTCGCGGAGTTCGGCGAGGAGTGTCTCGAGATGGGGTACACCGGCTTCAAGATCCACGGCTGGGGCGGCGGCGACGCCAGCCGCGACCTCGGCCGCGAGATCGAGTCGGTCCACGCCGTCGGCGAGGCGGTCGGCGACGAGATGGACCTCATGTTCGATCCCGCCTGCGAGTACGAGACCTTCGGCGACGCCCTCAAAGTCGGGAAAGCCCTCGATGAACAGGAGTTCTTCTGGTACGAGGACCCCTATCGGGATGGCGGGATCTCCCAGCACGGCCACAAGCGCCTGGGCGAACACATCGAGACGCCGATCCTCCAGACCGAACACGTCCGCGGGCTCGAACCCCACGCCGACTTCGTCGCCAACGGCGCGACCGACTTCGTGCGTGCTGACCCCGAGTACGACGCCGGCATCACCGGCGCGATGAAGATCGTCCACATGGCCGAGGCGTTCGGCCTCGACGTCGAGTTCCACGCGCCCGGCCCCGCCCAGCGCCACTGCATCGCCGCCACGCGAAACACCAACTACTACGAACTCGCGCTGGTCCACCCCGAGGCGCCCAACACCCAGCCCCCGGTCTACGAGGGCGACTACTCGGACATGATCGACACGATCGACGACGGGGGCCGGATCTCGGTCCCCGAGGGGCCCGGACTGGGCGTCTCCTACGACTGGGAGTACATCGAGGACAACGCCACCGGCTCGGTCCACACCTACGAATAAAGAGAACTCACATGACCTACGCTGCAGGCATCATCGGGACGGGCGGCATTGCAGGGATGGGCATCCTCGGGATGCACGACGCTGAGGAGATCGGCCAGACAAAGATCGAGGCGAGCCACGCCGGCGGGTTCGACGCCACCGAGGAAATCGAGCTCGTCGCGGTCGCGGACGTCGACGAGGGAAAACTCACGCGCTTCGGCGAGGCCTGGGAGATCCCCGACGACCGGCGGTACGTCGGCCACGACGCGATGCTCGCTTCCGAGGACCTCGATATCGTCTCCGTCTGTACGCCCTCCTACCTCCATCACGACCACGTCGTCGACGCCGCCCGCTCGACGGCGGACCCGTCGCTGATCTGGTGTGAGAAGCCCATCGCCTCGCAGGTGAGCGACGCCGAGGAGATGGTCG
>NZ_QPND01000036.1:0-23769 GCF_003344565.1 Saliphagus sp. LR7
GCCGCCGACAGCGACTATCCAGTGCTGATCACCGTCTTCGCCACTCCTCCGACACTATCCGAGCACGGATCAGACCGGTTCAGCATGTTCTCGATGCATTCGTGCGGTCACTCGTGTGATCGACTGAACCTCCGAATGTCCATGCTTTGTAATTGACGGGTTCTCCCTAATAATCATACCACCTGGGGAACTTCTGAAGGCCTGACTTGGTAGATTTGCACCTGGAATGAGCAACTGCGGTACTTCAATACAGCCGATTAATGAGTGAATCTTGTTCTCGGTATAGGGGGTACAATTATCAACCCATCCTCTTTTGAGATGATAGCGTGGAGGTTTCTATACGAAAGGCGGTGGCGGAAGACGCCCGACAGATCCGCGATGTTCATCTCGCTTCAATCGAAGGGCTTGGCAGTCAGGGTTACACCGAAGAACAGGTAGCAGTATGGGCACACGACCGTGATCCGGAGGAGTATCCGATCGAATCCCAGGACACGTACTTCCTTGTCGCCGAAAATAATACGGCAGTGATCGGGTTCGGATGGATGAAATCCGATGCAGGTGATCACTTCGAGACAGATGTCGAGGGCGAGATTACGGCGATATACATCCATCCGTCGGTCGCTCGACAAGGGATTGGCTCGCGCATTTATGCCGAATTAGAGGCCCAAGCAGTTCGGCAGAATATCGATTCGTTGGGCCTGTGGGCATCACGCAACGCCGTCCCCTTCTACGAGGCGCAGGGATACAATCGCGTGACAGACCACGCTCATGAGTATCATGACGAAATTACACTTCTCCTTGTTGAGATGGAAAAGCAGGCGATTCGATAGCTTTGCACCCGAAGTGAGCAATTGGTGCTCTTCTGTACTGCCGATTTCTGACCGGAGCTTGTGCCCGAGACAGGAGGTGAAGTTAGCACGATTACGTATCTGTATCAGTATGATATAAACAGTCTCTATACCGCCTGAACCGGCTGCCCCTGCCCGAAGACAACTCGGCCATCGACTGAGACCCGTGCAATTGTCCGCCCACCGATATCCAACTGCTGCAGCCAGCTGCCCCGTAAATGATTCCCGAATGTCACTGTGACCTTGTCGCTGAACGGCCACATCCCCATCTCCCCATCAATCTCGATCGACCCACGTAGCAACACACCGTCCTTAACCGTGAACACGTATCCTGAATCCTTCAGACTCATCGATGGCGGTCGACGCCCCGCAAACGTCAGAACATGCTCACCGTTCACCTCGACCGACGTGCAGCGGCGACGTTCCTCGTCCTCATGAGTGATCTCGCCAACAACCTTCGGATGCCCCCAAATCTCCACTCCGAGGGCTTTGGCCGACGCTGTCGTCACCGGAAGATACCACATGTAGCCGCTCGTCATCCGGTCAAAAAGCGAGACGTAGGGCAGAGAGGTCTGTGAACCAGAGACAGCAGGGAAAATGACAGCAAACTCGTTGTACGGATCGATCCCGTTAACGCCGATATGATGGTATTTAACACTCAATAGCGTGACTGCTGCCGTCCGGGATGTTGGACCGACCGGCGTCAACCCCTCCGGCAAGAGTTTCTGGACAGGAGGATGTGGTACCTGGAATACCGCGCCGAAAGCGGTCGCCTCAGTCACGAGCGGGAGAGTGACTGTTTGCCCGGTTGAGAGTGTGATTGACGTCTTCCCGTCCGATGAAGCCGGTGAATCCGCGTCTCCCGTCATATTCGCACCTGTGTGGACCAATACCAAGGAAGTATCGGGAAATCCGCTGCCGAGTCGCGTTCAACTGGCGGTAACGACCACCGTCGACTCGGAGATTTCGACCGAATAATCCTGGAAGGAGAACGAAAGAAAAAGATCCTCACTTCGAGTAACAAGTTTGTCCAATGCGTCCGGGTCTACAACACTAAACAACGGTTTGCCACACGCCGCTGAGACTTCAGCCGAATCAACGTCTTCGAGAGCCGCCACCCCTCTGATGATCGCCACACTTGGCAAGACTTCAGACCAATTAAACTCTTTCCGCACCTCTTGACCGTCCCCCTCAAACTCTCCCATAGTATCCGTCCCACATCCCTAGGTAAACCAATTGTGGTGAATTACCTGACAGGGAAGCGTGGAAATACTTGCTCTTGCGGACAGGAGGCTATCAATCGGATTCCGTCGGGGGGCTCACAATACCGTATGGTCGCGTCCGGAAACACAGCCTCATCTAACCAACCTTCTCCGCAGTGACCTCTCCCTGAGCTTTGAGACAAACAATAGGAAAGTAGCATGGAACCGTTCGGCTGCGCCCGCCAATATCACACGCCCCCTGACAGTGGTGCAGAAGCTTTCACAGACCCTGTACTTGCCTATTATAGTTCGAGAGGCGATCTAACTTTCCACCTCGCGGAAAACGAGAAAATTAGCTGCTTCCTCCCTCTTTATACGACTGACTTAATCCAGGCTGCCGAATTAGGCCTTGAGATGTATTCTGCCCCACCGTCCAGACACGGATAATCCGGACACCTACTACCTTGATGCTGGATATGAAACACCGAACTGCTATGTCAAAGAATTAGACTTGATTCTCTTGAACAAAAGGTGAAGCAGTATCCCTTAGTGCATTCGTTGGTCCTGAATCACAAGTTTAGTCATTACAAAATAGAAGTATTATTATTAACAATTCTTCAGTATCGCTTCTTACTGTGGGGATGAATGGATTTCCCGTCTCAAAAATGGAGTGAGGTGCTCCTTAGATGAGCTGGGTGGAGAGATGACTGGCAAATCTGCGCATAGCAGCTCTCTGATCCCCATTTTCGTAGGATTGTTCGAGGGCGACATCGCCCTCAGAATCCTTCACGATCACGGTGTCCCCATCTTCATCCCAGACCGTGGTCCGGAGCCCCCAGTAGAGTATGTGGTCGTTCTCACTTTCGTCACTACCCGGGAAATTGAAGCCGCCGCCGTTCTGGCTTTCATCACCGCCGGTGTGGATCCGTACGTGTGCACCGGCGTCCAACGTAAATCCATCCGGGAAGCGGAACGCGGATGGCCCCCCGGGAGATCCAACTACTCCGTCGTCAGGGTGGTCTCGCATCGTCCAACCCGTGAAATCGATAGGGGTGTCACCCTCATTCCCGATCCCGACGAACAGCCCTTCGAATTCGTCTTCGGGTTTATCAGCAACGTTGATCGCTCCGAGCGAGAGCTCGGCGTCCGCGGCGTCGGTCACGACCTCCTCTTCGTCGTCCGTCGCTTCCGCGATCGCCTCCTCCGTGTCTGCGTCAGGACTGATCTGGCCCCGGATCTCGCCGGCAGGATACTCCTCTGTGTGGAGATTGACATAGGCATTTTCGTCGATCATCGCTGAAACGATCTCGCCGCTACTGGCGTCTTCAAGCGGACCAACGAGGTCATCGGCAGTGAATGCCCCTTCGACCAGAGTGCCGTCGAACCGACCCTCTATAAGCTGTGGCTCCTGGCCCTCCTCGGGGTAAAGCCAAGCGACCACAGGACCATCTTCACCCTCCTCACCGAGGTGAATGTGGGCCTGTGTTACATAGCAGAGCCACTCAACGTCGATCCGATAGTGAATTCGGTGGTCGTCAGGTGGGATCTCGAACGTTGCTCGGCCGGTTGCATTCGTCTCAACGTCCTCGGTCTCTGCTTCGCCCGTCAGGTCGGCATGGAACGTCCATGTCTCCTCATGTTCCGCGCTCGCTATCCCCATTACAATACTACTCCCGACCGCGAGTCCGGCGGTTTGCAGCAGCCGCCGCCGTGTCTGCCGTGTAGTTACCATGGTACTATCTCTCTTGGTACTTGGAGACATGATGGTAGTCTGCACCACTACTGATAATTCTTACTCTCTTGAGAAGGCGATTGTTGAGACGGCTCTCCCCGGTGAAGTCAGAATAGAAACCGCTCGTCTGATCGCTCAACGACCGGGTACCCGTCTCGACTAACTGAGTATAGAATCGCAAGATGGCTCTCCATCAACAAGATGCTACGGAAGAGTGATATAATTTTCCACTTTGTGGATGATGAGAAAATTAGGTTCCTCCACCCTCTTTATACGACTGACTTAATCCAGGCTGCCGAATTAGGCCTTGAGATGTATTCTACCCCACCGCCGCCCCCTAGTATTATGCACTCAGACAGTCAATCAAATGCTGGCGAATCGCATGACTCCGGTGACCCCCATCACGAAACGTGATGAAATCAAGTCGGTCGAAGAGGGGTTTATTTATAAACGTCGTACTGCTGTCTGCCAAATGTTGCCCGTCACGCAGAAGGATGGGCGCTGCAGGATTTGAACCCGCGACAGCTTGGTCCGAAGCCAAGTACTCTGTCCAGACTGAGCTAAGCGCCCTCGTGGACGTTCGTTCCGGTCGGTCCGGTATAAGTCACTCGATTCGACCCGTCGGACCGTCCCGTCCGAGGGCCACCCGACGGCCGGAAACCGAGACGGAAGGGGTATCGGTCGGTTTATACCTGATCACCGAACACTCCCGGGCATGACAGGGGGCGTTGGCGAGACCGTACGCGGGGCCGTCGAGCTGACGCGGCCGGTGAACTCGATCGCCGCAGGTCTGCTCACCGCAATCGGGGCGTTCGTCGCCGGCGAAATCGCCGCCGCTCCTCTCCACGTGGCCAGTGCCGTCGGAGCGACCGTGTTCGCGACCGCGGCGGGAATGGCGATCAACGACTACTTCGACCGCGAGATCGACCGGATCAACCGACCCGACCGCGCGATCCCGCGGGGCGCGATCAGCCCACGGGGGGCGCTCGCGTTCTCGGTCGCCCTCTTCGTCGGTGCGGTCGCGCTGGCGCTTACCCTCCCGGCGCTTGCGATCGCGATCGCGGTCGTCAACCTGCTCGCGCTGGTCGCGTACACGGAACTGTTCAAGGGTTTTCCGGGGGTCGGCAACGTCGTCGTCGGCTACCTCGGCGGGAGTACGTTTCTCTTCGGCGGCGCCGCGGTCGGGAGCGTCGAACCCGTCGTCGTCCTCTTCGCGCTGGCGGCGCTCTCGACGATCTCCCGGGAGGTCCTGAAGGACGTCGAGGACGTAGAGGGCGACCGCGCGGAGGGGTTGAACACGCTCCCGATCGCGGTCGGCGAGCGGACCGCGTGGCTGCTCGCGGCCGCCCTGCTCGCGGTCGCGGTCCTCGCGAGCCCCGTCCCCTATCTCCTGGGGTACTTCGGGGCCGTCTACCTCCTGGTCGTCCTGCCGGGGGTGGCCCTGATGATCGTCGCGATCGCCGAGGGACGGACGGACCCGACGGCGGGCCAGGAGCGGCTCAAGTACGGCCAGTTCCTCGCGGCGCTCGCGTTCGTCGTCGGCCGGCTCGCCGCCGGAACCCAGGGGCTGTTGTGACCGCCCGGCCGTGACCGACCGGTGTTCGGACACCCCGAAGTCGTCGGACGAGACGAACGTCGTATCACAAGGAATATAAACCGGTTTCTGTATTTTCAGACCACCATTGGAGAGTCCTGTCCGCCAGGATCGGCGAGCGAGGGAGATCCGAACGATTTCGAATGTATGACCTTTCAGCCGTCCTCCCGGAGGTGACGGTCGCTCCGGGGACGAACGTACTCGTCTCTGGACCACCTCTGACCGGGAAACGCGACGTCGCGTTCGACCTGCTCGCCGACGGCGCCGCCAGTGGCGAGGGGACGATCGTCGTTACGACCAAAGACGACGCGGGGAAGACCCTCGCGGCGTTCTCGCGGGCCGTCGGCGACGACGAGCCGGAGGAGGATGGGGAGGTTGATGCCCCCGTCGGCGTCGTGGACTGTGTCACCAAACAACGGGGGACGGGAACCGTGGAGGACGACTCGCGGATCGCCTACGCGGCCTCGCCGGTGGACATGACCGGGATCGGCGTCGAGCTTTCGGCCTTCTTTCAGGAGTTCTACGAGGAACGGGGGTGCTCGCGCAACCGGGTCCTGTTGCACTCGATCTCGACGCTGCTGATGTACTCGGACCTCCAGACCGTCTTCCGATTTCTCCACGTCTTCACCGGGCGGATTCAGAGCGGCGAGGGGCTCGGCATCTACGTCATCGACTCGACGGCCCACGACGAGCGCACGATGAACACGCTGAAACAGCTGTTCGACGGGTTAGTCGAGGTGAAGTCGGGCGAGGGTTCGCGTCCGAAGATTCGGACGGCCGGGCTCTCCGCGTAGTTCCGAGCCGATCGCGCCAGGACCACCGTTTTGGGTTCTCGCCCCGAACGTCGTCCATGCCAGTCGACTCCGACGAACGGCTCCGGGAGGTCCTCGACGTCGAGACGATCGCGGTCGTGGGCTGCTCGAGCACGCGCGGGAAGGACGCCCACGAGATCCCGCGCTATCTCGCCGATCGCGGCTACGACGTGATCCCGGTCAACCCCTACGCCGAGGAGGTCCTCGGTCGGCAAACATATGACGGCCTCGCCGACGTCGAGGAGGGAATCGACGTCGTCTGCGTCTTCCGGCCCAGCGAGGAGGTGAGCGGAATCGTCGACGAAGCCCTCGAGCGCGAGGACGCGGGCGTGATCTGGACCCAGCTGGGAATCCGCGACGACGAGGCCGCTTCCCGCGCCGAGGACGCGGGGAGGACCGTCGTCCAGGACCGCTGTATGAAGGTCGAACACCGCCGACTGATGGGGAGTTAGCGCTCGACGGTCCACGCGCCCAGTCGCCGGACGGCGACGAGGTAGCCGACGGCCCCGCTTCCGGCGACGACGGCCGCGTACGCGAGGACGAACGGCCAGCGGGAGACGAGAGATCCGACGGTCGGTGCCGGCGCGCCGACGACCAGGAGTCCGAGAGCGCCGACGGCGATCGTGCCGATCTCGAAGGCGAAGAGGGGGACGTTCGAGGGGCGGACGGTCTCGACGCCGAAGATCTCCTCGGGTTCGTACTTCGGAAGGAGAACCCCGAAGCCGGCGGCGACGCCGCCGGCCGCAGGCGAGAGGCCGACCGCGAGGAGAGCGAGGAGGCCGAGGGCCACCGGTGGGACGCCGACGGCCGCGCCGAGGGCGACGCAGGCGACCAGGGCGGCGAGCCCGACGACCAGCCCCGCCAGAACGCGTCCCCGGACGAACGCCGCCGCGTCGGTCCCCGACAGCAGGACGACGGGAAGCGTCCCGCGCTCGTCGCCGATTGGGTTGAGCGAGAACGTCGCGCCCGCGAGCAGGGCACAGGCGAGGACGCCGACCGAGGGGGCAAACCGGAGCGCGGCGAGTTCGGCCTCGGCGAGCGGACCGACCATCGGAACGACCAGAAAGAGCAAGAAGAGGAGGTGGGTCAGGCGGCGAGGTGCGCGGTAGGCCAGCCGGAGGTAATGCCAGGCGACCCGGCCGGTCTTCGTCAGCGCGAACGGGGTCGGCGGCCGCATCGAGCCCTCCGGTTCGTTCTCGGCGCTGTCGGGCCGGTCGGCGAACCACAGCTCGGCCGCCTCGGTCGTCGCCCGGCGGGCGACGACGGCGCCGACCGCGAGGAGGGCCGCGCCGACCGCGAGCCCCATGGGAAGTTCCCCGCCGCCGAACAGGAGGGAGGCGTATGCCGTCGTCGGGCCGAACGCGGGGAGAAATCCGGTCTCCAGGGAACCGAGGCCCTCGTCGGCGACCACGTACCCGACCCGCTGGCCGACGACAATCGATCCGAGCACGAAAACGGCCCAGACGCCGGCTTTCCCCGCCGTCGGGACCGGGAGCCGACGGTTGAGCCGGGTCAGCCAGAGCCCGGCGAGGTAGCCGAGCGGCACGGCCGCGAGGACGATCGGAACCAGCCAGACTGCGACCGCGGGTGCGAGCAGTCCCGCCCCGGCGCCAGCGAGAAAGGCCCCGCCGAAGACGACCGTCGGGACGACGAGCCAGACGGCGACCGCAACGAGGGCGGCGAACAGCTTCGAGAGGACGACCGCCCGGGTCGAGGCGATCGACAGCGGGAGCGTCGGGTGGTCGGGAAACGGACCGTCCTGAACCGTCTGGAAGGCGACAGTCGCCGCGAAACCGGCGACCGCAGGGAGCACGAACGAGCCGATCAGCGGAGCGGCTCCCGGCCCGACGTCGACCCCCTTGCCGAGGGCGTAAGCGCCGTAGAGCCAGACCAGACCCATGGGGACAGTAAAAAGTGCCAGTACGACGACGGAGGCAAAGCGCGAGTCGTTCGCCCGGATCGCACGCAGCGTCCGCCGGAACTCGGTCCCGGCGATCAGGCGAGCGTCCCGGACGTCGCGCGCGATCGACCTGTGATCCATTCGACAGGACGTGGCCGGCCAGAGCCCTTCAACCTTCCCACTCCTCGAACGAGCGGTAGATCCCCTTCGAGAGGTACCGCTCGCTCGAGTCCGGAAACACCGTCACGACGCTCTCGGAAGGCGCGTCGATCCCGCCGTCCGCGATCGAGCGGGCGACGCACTTGGCCGCGACGCTCGCCGCGGCCGCGCTCGAGCCGACCAGGTGGCCCTCCTCGCGGGCCAAACGGGCGACCTCCTCGTGGGCGCGTTCGTCGGCCACGGCGTGGACGGCATCGACGAGATCCGGGTCGAACAGCTCGTTGGTCGCGGGGTCGTGGGTCCCGATCCCCTCGACCTTGTACTCGCCTTCCTCGCGGTCCTCACCGAAGAACTCGCCGTAGAGCGAGCCCTCGGGCTCGACGCCCGCGACATACGTGTCTGGGTCCTGTTCGCGTGCGTAGCGGGCGATCCCCATGAGCGTCCCCGCGGTGCCACAGCCGGCAACGACAGCGCCCACCTCATCCAACGCGTCGTAGATCTCCGGCCCGGTCGTCTCGTAGTGGGCCTCGCTATTCAGCGGGTTCGAGAACTGCTGGGGGACCACCGCGTCGTCGAGTTCCTCCGTGAGCTCGTGGGCCCGGTCGATCGCGCCGTCCATCCCGTCGTCGCTCGGCGTGTTGATCACCTCGGCACCCAGCGCGGCCATCAGCTGTTGTTTCTCGACGGAAAAGCGCTCGGGCACGACGAAGATCGCCTCGAGGTCGAGCTGTTCGGCGGCGATCGCGATCCCGATCCCGGTGTTTCCGGCGGTCGGCTCGATGACGGTTCCGCCGGGGGAGACGTCGCCGCGCTCGAGCATCCGTTCAAGCATGTACCGGCCGATCCGGTCCTTGACGCTCGCGCCGGGGTTGAACGACTCGAGTTTCGCGTAGATCGCCACCTCCTCCGGCCCGTCGTGGACCCGGACCAGCGGCGTCCGGCCGACCGTCTCGAGGACCGACTCCAGGGGACGCTCGTGGCTCGTCATCCGGGCAGGCAAATGTTGCCCCGGGTGTTAGCTCTTATTATCCCCCAGCCGCCGAGGCTACTCCGCTCCTTGCGGCGGGGTCTCCCGGGTCCGGCCGCCATCGGCCCCCGCGGCGGCCTCGTCGTCGCGGGCGAGCTCGTCGGCGTCGTCGATTGCGGCCTGGGTAGTGACCTGATCGACGTCTACACCCTGCTCCTCGGCGATGGCGACCAGCAGAGCGCGGTTCTCCTCGATCCGGTGATCCAGGGCGGTGGCGGTGTCGTGGGTGTCCTCGAGCTTTCGCTCTAAGTGGATGATCCGCTGTTGGAGCTCCTGGATCTGTTTGTACACTTGCTCGGCGCGCTCGGAGACGATCTGGATCTTCTTTGCCGTACTGCCCAGTCCCATGCCTTCGAGTGACTGCTCCAGCTAATTGTGTCTTTCGCGCGACCGGTCCGAACCGGGGACCGCCGTCCTTATGCGACCTCGCTGCCAGATCCCGGGCATGCGCGCCCAGCAGCGCCCGCCGACCGCGGGGATCGTCGCCTGTCTCTGTTACCTCCTCGCGGTCGTCGCCCCCTACCTCCTCCTGGAGGGACCGGCGGCCGCCGGTCTCGAGACCTACTACGGCGGCTACGGGATCGCCGGCCCGCAGTTCCTCGCGGCGCTTCCCCTCGTCGGAATCGTCCTCTTCGCGGCCGGCCGCCAGGCCCGCACCCGCCCCGACTACGCCGCCGGCCTCACCCTCGTTCTCGGTACCGTGCTCACGCTGTTGGTCCTCGCGTGGGCCCTTGCGGTCCCCGCCGACGTCGTCGCGAGCATCGGCGAGGCGACCTGGCTCGAGTACCATCGCTGGCTCCTCGCCGTCTGTGCGGCCGCGGTCGTCGCCGCCTCCGCGTGGTACGCCCGCGTGCTCGGTCTCGTCTAAACACCACTCGCGTGGCGTAAGGCCCTTAAGCCCCTACCCCCTACGGAGGAGTGGACTAGGTCGGGCAGTTTGGCCCTGCTCTCTACCCGCACTACGGTCATCAGCGGGGACCGAATCCCGCGGGCGTCCGGTCCGACCGACCGGGGCCCCGGGAGCCAACGCAGAAGCCTCGTCCGTCGGGGACAGCGGGCCATTATGGCCGTCCGCAGGGACGCCCCATCGTGGCTAACCGGCGACAGCCCATCAGGCGCGGAAGCGAGCAGTGGACCGCCGGACACCTGTCGCTCGACGGGTCGCGGGGTGGAGGAGGCAACCGGGATTCCCCCGGCCGGAACGCCGGGCAACCGCGGGCCGTCCGCATTCATACGCGACGAACTTTTGCGCTGCAGCCGTGGCTCCGCCGCGCCCTCGGCAAAATCTTCAAAAGAGCATGGTGCTCTTTTGGACCTAGCGGGATCGGAGATCCCGCTCAGCTTCGATGAAAAGCACTCCTCCCTCCCCGACAGCCGTGCGTGGCGTCGCTTCCGGTCGGTCGTCGGCCCGCTCGTTCGCTTCGCTCACTCGCGGTGAGCCGGCTTGCTGTGTTTTCGAACGAACCGGCGGTAACACGGGATAGAAAGAAGATTTGGTAGATAGCCGCTGCAAACGGCCCGTTCTGACGTATTCGGATTCTCAGAACGATGTGAAGAGCGGAACGGATTGTTACCACGCGATAACTCCGTCAGGGGACACTACGTTGCAACGAGAGAGAACGCGACAGTGTGCTGGTAATCGGTGATCCTCTCACTGCCTTCGTCAGCAACTCCGAGCGATGTAGAGAACTCGAACTCCGAAGGAACCGTCTCCGGGAATCCCTTGTGGGACAGCCTCACCAGGACGAGTTCCTGTGATCGGGTTTCGTCGGGTTCGAGTTCCCCCAACAGGCTCGTATCCGTGGTGCCGACCGAGCCGATCGCAAACCATAGCCGTTCCTTCTCGTTGAACGCATATTCGTTTTCATCTGGTGAAACTAGAATGAAATCGTCCGACGTCAGGGCTCGTCCGAGGGCCGCGCGCCGATCCCTGTAGACGATCGTCCCGTCGGTCGGGTTCGAGATCGAGACGGTGACCATGAGCGGCGACTCGGGCGAGTGGATATCGGGTTGGGTCACTTCGAACTCGTGTCGAATCGGGCTCTCCGATGACGTCTCCGGATCTACTTCGTAGGCGCGGCTCTCGCGGACCGGATCATATTGGATATTCTTGTCTTGCTTTCGTGTCGATACGAGAGAGAACGAAAAACCGTACGCGTCTTCGGAATCGTCTTCGCCACCGGTACCCCCGTTTTCCACTACGACCGTCGTGGCGAACCAGAGCTGGGAGGGAACCGTCTCCGGAAAGTCCTCGTGCTGTCGTCGCACCAACACGAGCTCTCGAGATAGTGTCTCGTCGGGATCGAGCTCTCCGGATTCATACGAACCCGTGGAATCTCTCGTTTCCGATTCGAACCACAACCGTTCTCGTTCGTCGAACGAGTACGTGTCTTCTTCGTTCGGGATCAGTATGAATTCCTCGTACGTGACGTTCTCCGCGACGGCGTTTCCCTTCGTGCTGTAGCGGATCATCTCGTCGGTCGGGTTCGAGATCGAGACGGTGACCGTAAGCGGCGACTCGGACGAGTGGATCTCGGGCTGGATCACCTCGAACTCGTATCGGATCGGGCTGTCCGATGGTGGGTCTGCTTCTATGTCGTAGGTTCGCCTCTCGCGGTCGCGCTCGCTCCGATCGGTCCCGTTTCCATCCGCTTCCTGCGCTGACTCGTTGGTCGCGTTATCCTGAGTCGGCCCGTTCGACGTGTCGTTCTGATTCGTGGTGTTCGAGTCGGGTCCCTCGGTGGGTCCGTTCGATTCGTTTTCCTGATCCGTTCCGTCAGCTTCCTCGTCTTGATCCGTCCCGTCGGAGCTTTGCGTGGTATCCGTACTGTTCTGGAGGCAGCCACCGAGGACGCCAACACCCGCGATCAGGAGTGCGCGTCGTTTCATGATAGCTAGGTTAGATTGTCAACGGATATGTTTTGGTCACAGTGAAACTCGTGTAGTATCCAACCAAGGATATATAACGGAAGAGGCCAGCCGGAAGGTGGCTCCTGTCACGGACTTACTTCGCGCGTTTTCGTTCGTATCGATACGTAACATCGGACTCGGCGTTGTGAATCGAGCGTGCGAGCACAGTTCTACGGCGGAAAGAAAGCGATCGCCGGAAATCAGTCGTCGGCCGACAGGTGCTGGGCGTTCTCCATCTGCAGGCCGCCCTCGAGCGTTCGGACGGGGTAGGGCATGTCGATCCCCTCCTCGTCGAACCGCTCCTTGACGCTGGTGACGTACTCCCCGCGCGTGCGGACGAAGTCCCCGCGGGAGGGCTCTGCGATCCAGAAGCGCGACTGGAGGCCGACCGCGGAGTCGCCGAGTTCGGTCAGCCGGACGGAAGGCTCGGGCTCGTTCAGGATGTCCGGATGGCGCTTGGCTTCCTCGACGATGATATCGGTCGCCTGCTGGATGTCGTCCTCGTAGCCGATCCCGAAGTCGAACTTCAGGCGGAGGCGGTCGCCGTCTACCGGGTTCTTCAAGACGCCGCTGGTGAGCACGCTGTTCGGTACGGTGAGCAGTTCGTTGTCGAACGTCCGCACGCGGGTGACCCGGAGGCTGATGTCCTCGACGATCCCCGAATAGGTGCCGTCGTCCCACTCGATCCAGTCGCCGATCCGGAACGGCCTGTCGGTGTAGATGAAGACGCCGGCGACGAAGTTCGAGATGACGTTCTGGAGGGCGAGCCCGACCGCCAGCGCCCCCGCGGCGGCGATGCCGGCCATCGAGACCAGGAAGTTGCCGAAGCCGGCGAAGCCGAACGCGAGGGCGACCGCGGCGAACAACACCCCGAGGCGGGTCGCGAGCAACAGGGGCGTCTGTGCGTGGGCGTCGAGTTCGCGGGCATCGAGTGCCCGCCCGACGAGCGGGATCACGACCGCACGGCCGATCGCGGCGAAGACCACCAGGCCGACGACGAACACCAGGACGCTCGCGACGGCCTCCCCGCCGGCGCCCGCCAGGCCCGGAACGTTGTCGGCGAACCATCGTCCGAGGCCCTCCGTTATCTGGAGCGGCGGCGTGGCGGTCATCGGTACAACACCGCCGTATGGCCCCGGGTATCGACGAGGTCGGCGCCGACCTGTTCGGCGAGGTCCGCGGCCTGCTCCTCGGTGGGGGGCCCCGTCCGGGCGGCCCGGAGGAACTTCACCTTGATCAGATCGTTTGCCGAAAGCTGGTCGTCGAGCTCCTCGACGACCGCCTCGGGGCCGCCCTTGCCAACCCAGACGGTCACGTCCAGATCGTGGGCTCGCCGCTTGAGCTCTTGGTCGTCCATGGCGGCGTCTAGGGGGATGATGGTTTAATGGTCCCGAAACCGGAGCGCGAGCGGCTCAAGGGCGCTGCGTCGACGCGAGCCGTCGCGGATCAGCCGTCGATGTACGGGTATCGTGCCTGGGCCCCGCAGTCACAGGTGATGACGACGTGGCCGTCCCGCAGGCGGACTCGGGCGTTTCGCCCCGGCCGGAGGTAGGCGTCGCAGTCGTCGCAGGTGAACCGACGGAACTCGCGGGGCAGGACCAGTCGGTTCCGTTCGGCGACCCGGCGAGCGAGGCGGACGTAGTAGCGCGCGCGGTCGTCCTCGCCCCCTCGGGCGGCCGCCCGCGCAAGCTCCGCGAGGCGTTCGATGCGCTCCTCGGCGACGGTCATGGCAGACGGTTCGGTCCCCCGTGGCATCCGTATTGCGTTCGATCGCGGGCGGCACCCCGGGGGTAATAGAGGGATACGGGGACGGACCATCCACAATATAGTTATACGGGGAGGGTCGAGTATCGATGATATATCGACGCCACGATGACGGGACCCTCCACCGACCGGCTCGACAGGCGATCGCTGCTCGCGGCGCTCGGAGCCGGCGGGTTGGGCGCTACTGCCGGCTGCGTCCACCGAGCCCGCAACGCCGTCAACCGGGACGGCCCCGAGCAGCTCTCCTTGACGATCACGACCGTCCCCGCCGACGTCGACCAGGTCTCGATCCGGATCGCCAACGACCTCCAGGCGAACCTCGCGGCGGTCGGGATCGAGGCCAGCATCGACCCGCTGTCGGTCGAGGAGTTCTTCCGGGCGACGCTCGTCAACCACGACTTCGACCTCTTCGTCGGCCACCACCCCGGCGACGACGACCCCGACTTTCTCTACGAGTCGCTCCACTCGGTGTTCGCGAGCGAACCCGGCTGGCAGAACCCCTACGGATTCACGAACATGGCCTTCGACACCCTACTGGAGCGCCAGCGGCGGATCGGCGGCGAGGCCCGCCGGACCACCATCGGCGAGATCCTGGAGGCGCTCGCGGCCGAACAGCCGTTCGTCCCGCTGTGTGTCCCGACCGAGCACCGGCTCCTGCGGACCGACCGCTTCGAGGGCTGGAACGACGACCTGCTCGCGAGCCGGCTTGGCTATCTCGGATTGGAACAAGTCGAGGGCGCCGAGGGCCCCGACGACCGGCTCCGGGCGCTCGTCACCGACGCGCGCTCGACCGTAAACCTGAACCCGCTGTCGGCGGAGTACTACGACCAGAGCACCTACATCGACCTGCTGTACGACTCGCTCGCGACCGCCGACGGCGACGGCTTTCGTCCCTGGCTCGCCGAGTCCTGGGAGTGGGAGGGCCGGACGGTGACGGTCCGGCTCCGGCCCGACCTCTCCTTTCACGACGGCGAACCCCTCACCGCCGACGACGTCGCCTTCACCTACCGCTTTCTCGACGACACCACGCTCGGGGATGAGGAGTCGATCGAGGCGCCGGCGCCTCGCTACCAGGGCCAGGTCACGGCCGTCGAGGAGGTCGTCGCTACCGACGACCGAACCGTCGAGATCGAGGTCTCGACCGGCCGGGAGGTCGGCGAACGCGCGCTCGCGGTCCCGATCCTCCCCGAACACGTCTGGAGAGAGCGCGCCGAGGAAGTCGAGATCGCCGGGATCTCGATCTCCCAGGGGACGACGGAGGCCGTCGTCACCGACAACATCCCACCGGTCGGCAGCGGCCCCTTCGCGTTCGTCGAGCGAACCGAGCGCGAGAGCCTCGAGCTGGCCCGTTTCGAGGACCACTTCTCGCTCCAGGAGGATGCCGGAGCCAGCGGCGGGGACGTCGAGGGCGAGGGAGACGATGATGGGGAAAACGGCAACGAGACGCCTCCGACGGGCGCCGAGCGCCGGGAGTCGGGGCCGACGCCGGCGCCGACCGTCGCCGAACTCGGGACCCGGGTCGAACCCAGCAGCCCATCGACGATCGAGTCGATGGGAAACGGCGACGGGGACGTCACCGTCACGCCGATAGAGCCCCACACGATCGGGGACGTCGAGGAGCGAGAGGGACTCGCGCTCCGGGATACGTCCTCCCGGGCGTTCTACCAGGTCGGGTTCAACGTCAGGAACGCCCCCTTCGGGAACCCCTACTTCCGGCGGACCGTCGCCCGCCTGCTCGACAAGGCGTGGATCGCCCGCGACGTGTTCTACGGCCACGCCGACCCCGTCGCGACGCCGCTTCCCGAGGGATGGGAACAGCACGACGGGGACGACGGGAACGAGGAAGCCAGCGACGAGTGGGTTCCCGAGAGCCTCCGGTGGGACGGCGAGGACCCCGAAGTCCCCTTCTTCGGCGAGGACGGCGACCTCGACGCCGAGGCCGCCCGCGCGGAGTTCGAGGAGATCGGCTTCCAGTACAACGACCAGGGCGACCTCCTCATGGGTGAGTGAGCGTGCTCGGCCGGGTCCTCCTTGAGGTAAGCATCGGCGTCTCGATCATGATCGCCGTCGCGACGGCCGTCGTCGTCGGCCGCCAGCGGCTCGTCGTCACACTCCGGGAGTTCACCGACCGGCTCCGGGACGTCGCACCGACCGCGGCCGTCCTCACGGTCGTCCTGCTGTTCAACGGGATCGCCCGGCAGGTCGTCCCGGAGCTCTCCTGGATCATTAACCAGAACGTCGGCTTCGTCAACCTCAACCTCACGTGGGTGATCTACGACCTCGAGGGCGAGTTCCTCGTCTGGCTCCAGTCGTTTGCGAACCCGACGTTCACCAGCTACTTCTCGTTTATCTACATCTACGGCTACATCTTCCTGCTGGTCTTTCCCGTGGTCGCCTACTTCGCGCTCCCCAACAGCCGCCCGTTGCGCGAGTTGCTCGCGGCCTACACGCTGAACTACGTCCTCGGGCTGATCTGTTACGTCGTCATCATCGCCTACGGTCCCCGGAACATGATGCCCGAACTCGTCCAGGGGCTGCTGTTCGACACCTATCCCCGCTACCAGTACCTCACGCGCCAGGTAAACCGGAACACGAACGTCTTCCCCTCGCTTCACACCTCGCTTTCGGTGACCGTAGCCTTGCTCGCCTACCGCTCGCGGGCCGTCTACCCCCGGTGGCACCCGGTCGCGTTCACCCTCGCGGTCAGCGTCGTGCTCTCGACGATGTATCTGGGAATCCACTGGGCGACCGACGTGGTCGCCGGGATCGTCCTCGCCTGGCTCTGCGTGGTGCTTGCCTCCCGGCTGGTCGGACGCTGGTCGCCCGTGGGCTACCTCCGTGACCGCTTTCGCGACCGGGGCTGGCTCGGCTCCCGACCGCCGGAGCCGTGACTCTCCGGAAAAGCGACCCCGGAAACCGTCGAAAACGCGAAGAAACGAGCCTCAGTCGTCCTCGAGCGCGTCGGCGATGCGCTGTAGCTGCCGGGTCTGGTCGCGCATCTCGTCTCTGAGCTGTCGGACCTCGCGGACCAGTTCCTCGTTGTCGCTGCCCTGGTCGCCGCCAGGCGCCCCGCCGGGACCGCCGGGGCCGCCCCCGCCCATCATGCCGCCCATCATCTGGGCGAAGGGGTTGCCGCCACCGCCGCCCATGCCGCCAGGCCCGCCACCGCCGCCACCGAAGGGGTCCGGCGGCCCCTCGCCCTCGCCCTCCTCGCCTTCCTCGGCGCGTTTCTCGCGGATCTCCTCGACGCGCTCGCGGAAGGACTTCTCCTCGCCCTCTCCGGTCTCTGCGTCCTCGCTACCGGCGTCCTCGGCGTCGTGTTCGTTGTCGTCGGCCATGAGGGCGGGTTCTCCGCCGCGCCGGAAAAGGATTGTCATAGCCGTCAGAACGAACCCAGCGACGACTGGAGCCGGCGTTCGTCGGCCCCCTCCTCGAGCTCGTAGCCGACCAGGTCGCGCATGTCGACGGCGTACGTCGTCGCGCCCCGATCGAGGACGAGCAGCCGCCCCTTCACGCCCCGAACCGTACCCGAAGCAATCGTTTCGACCACTGGTCGGACCGGGAGGTCGAGTCCGTAGTCGAAGGCGTAGCGGTCGATGACGTCGAACTCCGCGAGAGCGCCCTCCCACCGATCCGCGTCCACGTTCGCCGCGAGGCCGGCCCGCTTGGTCGGGACCCGGACACGGTCAGTGAGCTCCTCGGCGATTCCGGCCTCGAGTTCGCGGGCGATCCGGCCGTTCGAGACGGTGTGGATGTGGGCCCCGCGGTCGGCGCCCTGCTCGCGCAGGCGGGTCTCGAGGCGCTCGGCCCGCGTCACTCCGACCTTGACCGTACTGGGAGCGAAGGCCGCGAGGTAGACCGCGTGAGGGTCGTAACAGTCCATCTCGTCTTTGAGGCAGGTTCCCGTACAGCGGGCACAGACCCAGCTCGTCGTGTGGAACTCGCAGTAGGGGGTTTCGGGGCGGTCGCAGGCGTAGTGGACGCCCTCGCGGTCGATCGAGCCGGCACACCGCCGGTCGCCGAGCCCGAAGCCGAGGTCGGTGCCCGGTTCGAGGGAGATCCGTCGGGCCTCGCTCCCGTCGCCGTCGCTGACCAGCAACGCGGAGCCCCGGCCGCTCGGGTCGTAGCCGACGACTCGCACCGGCGGCGGTAGGTCGGGGCCGGCTAAAGCTTCCCCGGACTACCGCTCGTCGAGGCGGGCCACGAGCGAGCGGGCGGCCTCTCTGACGGAGTCGTCGCTCGAGAGGGCGGGCTCCCAGTGGGTCGAGAGCTTCTCGATCGAGAGGCGCATCTTCGGGACGTCGCCGGTCCAGCCCCGGTCGCCGCCGGTGTACTCGTAGTCGGGATCGAGACCCATCTCGTCGCTTACGATGTCGGCGATCCGATCGACGGAGGTCGTCGTCCGGGTGCCGAGGTTGTAGGTATGCATTCCCCCCTTCGGGGTGCCCTCGACGACTGCCCGGATCGCCTCCGAACACTCGGCCACGTGCATGTAGGACTTCTGCTGGCGGCCGTCGCCGAGGATCGTCAGCGTCTCCGGGTTCTCGTCGAGTTTCTCGACGAAGTCGGGGACGACGCCCGCGCCGAAGCGGGGGCCGACGACGTTCGCGAAGCGGAAGTTCCAGACCGTGAAGTCGTGTGAGTGGGCGTACACCGAGAGGAGGCTTTCCTCCGAGAGCTTGGCCGCGCCGTAGATGCTGATCGGCTCGAGGGGCGCGTAGTCCTCGGGCGTAGGACGGGGTGCCTCGCCGTAGACCGTCGAGGAGGAGGTAAAGGCGAGCCGGGAGACACCGACTTCCTCCATCCGCTCGACGAGATCGTAGGTCATCGAGCCGTTGACCTCGAACTGCTCGCGGGGGTCGTCCGTATCCACGTATTTGTCGGCGGCGGCACAGTGAAAGACCGCGTCGAGGTCCCCGGTGATCGCGTCCTCGAGGGTCTCCCGCTCGGTGAGATCGCCCTCGACGAACGCGCAGTCGTCGGGAACCGATTCGCGAACCCCGTTCGAGAGGTCGTCGACGACGACGACCTCGTTGTCGGCCGCGAGCTGGGCCGCGAGCTCCGAGCCCACGAGTCCCGCCCCGCCCGTTACCAGTAGCCGGCGATCGGTCAGGTCCATGTCGGTACCGACCGGGAGGCGGTGCATGTGTGTTGTGGTTCCGACGAGGGGCGGAGGAACGCTTATTTTTCCGACCCCACAGGGTGAGGGCATGGACGAACGACGCTGGTCGGGATCGGGGACCGCGGACGCCGGCCCGTCGATCCCGCCCCCGGAGTCGTTCGTCTCCCGGGCGAACATGCGCGAGGACGCCCGCGAGGAGTTCGACGAGGAGTGGCCCGGCTGCTGGGAGCGGGCGGCCGAGTTGCTCTCCTGGGAGACGGAGTACGACACGGTCCTCGAGGACGACGAGGCCCCCTTTTACCGATGGTTCGACGGCGGGAAACTCAACGCGGCGGCGAACTGCCTCGACCGCCATCTCGAGGGCGGCGCGAAGAACCGCGCGGCGCTTCGCTGGGAGGGCAAACGTGGCGAGTCACGGACCTACACCTACCGGGAGCTAGCCGTGGAAGTCGAGGAGTGTGCGGCCGCCCTCAGCGGACTGGGGGTGGTGGAGGACGACGTGGTGACGCTCTATCTGCCGATGATTCCCGAACTCCCTGTCGCGATGCTCGCGTGTGCGCGCATCGGCGCGCCCCACTCGGTCGTCTTCGCGGGGCTGTCGGCCGACGCGCTGTCCACGAGGATCGAGGCCGCCGACAGCGAGTACCTGGTGACCTGCGACGGCTACTACCGTCGCGGGGACGCCTTCAACCAGAAGGGGAAAGTCGACAACGCCGTGCTCTCGGTCGGCCACGACGTGCGGGCGACGGTCGTCGTCGACCGCCTCGGCGAGGACCTCCCCCACCATCTCGGAGACGACCAGTACGATTACCACGACCTGCTCGCGGCCCACGCCGGCGAGAGCGTCGAGCCGGTCGCCAGGGACTCGCGCGACGACCTCTTCGTGATGTACACCTCCGGAACGACCGGAGAACCAAAGGGCGTCGTCCACGCGACCGGGGGCTATCTCTCCTACGTCGCCTGGACCGCCCGCGCGGTCCTCGACGTCGAGCCGGGGGACACCTACTGGTGTGCGGCGGACATCGGCTGGATCACGGGCCACTCCTACATCGTCTACGGGCCACTGGCCCTGGGGACGACGACCCTGCTCTACGAGGGCACCCCGGACTACCCCGACCGGGATCGCCTCTGGGAGATCGTCGAGCGAAACGCCGTCGACGTCTTCTACACCGCGCCGACGGCGGTGCGGGCGTTCATGAAGTGGGGCGCGGAATACCCCGAGAGTCACGACCTCTCATCGCTCCGATTGTTGGGGACGGTCGGCGAGCCGATCGACCCCCGGACCTGGAAGTGGTACTACCGACACGTCGGCGGCGGGAACTGTCCGGTCGTCGATACCTGGTGGCAGACCGAAACCGGCGGCATGATGCTCACCACGCTGCCCGGAGTCGACGAGATGAAACCCGGGGCGGCGGGTCCACCCCTGCCAGGGATCGACGCCCGCGTCGTCGATCCCGACGGGGAGGCCGTCGATCCCGGCGAGGCCGGCTCCCTGACGATCCGCCGGCCCTGGCCCGGGATGGCCCGGACGCTGTACGGCGGCGACGACGCCTTCGTCGAGGAGTACTGGTCGAGGTTCTCCGATCCCGCGGCCGGCGACTGGGTCTACGACAGCGGGGACGCCGCCCGCGTCGATCCCGACGGCTACGTCACCGTTCTCGGCCGGACCGACGACGTGATCGACGTCTCGGGGCGCCGGCTGAGCACGGCCGAACTCGAGAGCGCGATCGTCGCCACGGAGGGCGTCGCCGAGGCCGCGGTCGTCGCCGGCGACGGCATCTACGCCTACGTGAGCCCGGAACAGGGCGTCGACCCCTCGCGTGGGCTCCCGGAGGTGATCGGGACGAACGTCGACGACGCGATCGGCCCCGTCGCCCGACCCGACCGGATCGTCTTCACGCCCGACCTCCCCAAGACCCGCTCGGGCAAGATCATGCGCCGGCTGCTCGGGGCGATCGCCCGCGGCGAGGATCTCGGGGACACCAGTGCGCTTCGAAATCCCGAGATCGTCGGTGAGCTCCGGGAGACGATCGGAGAGGAGTGAATTTCGACTTTCAATAGAAAGCGAAATACAAGGGAAGGTGGTGACGGCGGATGAAGCGGCGAGTGGACACTGAGGACGCCTATCAAAGCCTATTTACCTTCGGTGTTCGAGAGATTACGAAATGGCGTCTCACGGGGACGAGCTCGCACGAACGGAGTACGAGGCGCTGCTCGACGCGGCCGAGAGCTACCGGGAGGCGCTCGTGGTTCGCCTCGTCGGCGAGACCGGCCT
The DNA here is from genome assembly GCF_003344565.1 of Saliphagus sp. LR7. Lineage (NCBI taxonomy): Archaea > Methanobacteriati > Methanobacteriota > Halobacteria > Halobacteriales > Natrialbaceae > Saliphagus > Saliphagus sp. LR7. The sequence goes on from NZ_QPND01000036.1 coordinate 21,346, forward strand.
CCGGCCGCGGGAGCTGACCCGGATCCGGCCCGATGACGTCCACGAGCAGCGGTCGGATCCCCCGCGATATCTCCTCTCGATCCCGACGGAAAGCGGCGGCGAGGATCGGCGGGCGTACCTCCCGACCGCCGTCGAGGGCGAGCTCCGGCGGTACGTCCGCAACGCCGGGATCGCCGGCGACGAGCGGGTCTTTTCGGTCGGCGCGCGCCGGCTCCAGATGCTCGTCTCCGAGGTCGCCGACCGGGCCGCGACGCGCCGGAGCGACCCCTCCCTCGCCGGGATCTCGACGGACGGTCTTCGGCGGTTCTTCGCCCGGCGGACCCTCGTCGCCGGGGTGAACCCTCGGGCCGTGAAGGCCGCCGGCGGCTGGGGAAGCTTTCAGAGCCTCGAGCCCTACCTCCCCGAGCCGACCGACGACGCGCTGGTCGCGGCGTTCGACCCCGTCGAGCCCGATCGGATCGACCGTTCGGACGGAACTACCGCCTCACCTCCCGGGATCCCCGGCCGGCATCGGGCGGTGACCGAAGCGATCCTGGAGAGTTCGACGCCCGCGGAGATCGAGGCCGAGCTCTGTGAGACGCTGGCCGGCAGCGACCTCGGCGATGACTCGGTCGCCGGCCCCCCGGCATACGACCTGGCCTGGATCGAACGCCGGACTCCCGAGGACGGAGAGAGCCCCCACGCGGCCTGCGGGATCGACGCCGACCGCACCGCCGACCTCCCCGGAAGTTTCGAGGGAAGCCGGGAGGAGAGACCGGGCGAGGTCGCCGTCGTCGAGGCGGACGGCGTCGATCGGTCCCCGGAATCGGTCGCCGCCGTCGGCGTCGGCTACGGCGACGCGACGTACGCGACGCTGTTCGTCGGCGCCGACCGCGAGGGCGCCTTCGGGACCGACGAACGCGGCTGGCTCTCGACCGTCGGGCGCCAGGCCGGCCACGCCGTCGCCGCCGCCCGCCGCCGAACCCTGTTGCTCTCGGACACCCTCGTCGAACTCGAGATCGTCTGTCGGGACGGGAACTCGTTTTTCGTCTCGGCCTCGGCACAACTGGGCTGTCGGTTCGAACTCGACTCGCTGGTCTCGCTGACCGAGGCGACCCAGCTCTGTTACGTCCGCCTCGAGGGGGCCCCACCGACGGACGTGTTCGACCTGGCCGACGCGGACCCCGGCGTCGACGACTGCCGGCTCGTCGGGACCGGCGACGAGGAGTGGCGCGTCGAGTTCGTCCTGCTGGGCTCCTCGCCGATCGTCACCCTGACGGAGTACGGAACGACGGTCCTGGCGGCGACGATCGAGGAGGGGGTCGCCCGGATCGCCGCCGAGTGTAGCGCCGACGCCGAGATCCGGGCGATCGTCGAAGGGGTCCGGTCGGCGTTTCCCGACTCCGAACTCGCCGGCAAACGCGAGGTCGAGCGCTCCGTCCGGACCGCAAGCGAGTTTCGGGAGGGCATCGAACAGCGCCTCACCGACCGCCAGGAGGCGGCCCTCCGGGCGGCGTACTTCGGGGGCTACTACGACTGGCCGCGGGAGAGTACCGCCGAGGAGATCGCCGACGCGATGGGGATCTCCTCGCCGACGCTGCACAACCACCTCCGGAAGGGACAGCACGAACTCCTCCGGACGTTCTTCGACGGCCCCTCAACCGACGAAACTCGGTAGTTTTTACGTATTTAGAGACGGGGTTTATCAGTATTATTCCTAATCTATGTGACGTTCCATGTCAGGTGACGACGACCCACCGGTAGAACTCGAGGCACGGCTCGCCGACCAGGAGACGTTCGAGCCCTCCGCGAAGTTCGTTTCCCAGGCCAACGTCTCCGATCCCGCGATCTACGACGAGTTCGAGCAGAACTGGCCGGAGTGTTGGGAGCGCGCCGCCGACCTGCTCTCGTGGGACCAGGAGTACGACACCGTACTCGACGACGGCGACGAACCGTTCTACGAGTGGTTCACGGGCGGCGAGCTGAACGCGTCGGCGAACTGCCTCGACAGGCACGTCGAGGAGGGCCGGGGCGACGACCTCGCCATCCAGTGGGAGGGCGAGTTGGGCGACACCCGCGAGTTCACGTACAGCGAGCTGTTGAGAGAGGTCGAGGAATTCGCGGCCGTATTGGAGGATCTCGGGGTAAGGGAGGACGACGTGGTGACGCTGTACTTGCCGATGATCCCCGAACTTCCGATCGCCATGCTCGCCTGCGCTCGTATCGGCGCGCCCCACTCGGTGGTGTTCGCGGGCTTTTCGGCCGACGCGCTCGCCACCCGGATGAACGCCGCCGACAGCGACCATCTCGTCACCTGTGACGGCTACTACCGTCGGGGCGACGCCCTCGATCACAAGGAGAAAGCCGACGAGGGCCTCGAGAGCGTCACAGGCGACACGACGACCGTCGTCGTCGATCGGCTCGGAGACGAACTCGAGCACTCGC
>NZ_QPND01000037.1:0-23540 GCF_003344565.1 Saliphagus sp. LR7
GAGCTCGTCTCCAAGGCTGTTGACGACAAAATTAAGCAGGTGCTCTTCCTCTACCTCGTTGTCTGCTTGGGTTTGTTGCACGCACTCTCCAAGCAGACACTTACTCTAACCCGATGTGATCGACTGAGGTTAGGCGGACAGGAAGACACCGCCGGTATCATCAGAGTTCAAGGACTGGCATGGAGAGAAGCGTACTCTGACCTACTACCAAAAGAGATTATTCAAGAACAGACTGTCGAACCTTCAAAGGAAGAAATCGAGCAGTGGCACGACTGGTTGCTTGACAACCAAGACGGGATTCTAGTAGCTGTTAATGACAAGGGAACCGTTCGGGGATTCGCGGACTTCCGGTGGGGTGACACAGAAACAAAGGAATTCGTGAATGACAACGAAGCAGGTCTCAAGGCAATCTATGTCCACCCAGATTATTGGGGAGAAGGCATTGGAACGCTACTCTTAGAACGAGGAATCGAAGGTCTTCCCGATGACGTGGATGCAATACATCTTGAAATGTTGTCGGAGAACGAAGTTGGACATCAGTTTTATCAAGCTCGTGGCTTCGAACGGACGGATACTACGACACACGAAATCGGAGGTACTCAATATCCGACTGACATCTATACTCTACGCATTTGATATTGACTCCCTCACTAAAAGATCAACCCCTTGTACCAAGCACGAGAATCAGTAGACTGGGCGTTGAAATTTTCTCTCTCAGCGCCATTTGTCGATCTCAAGGAAATCGCTGGATCGGCGAACAGAGTCGGACTTAAAATGAGTCGAAGCCGTCGCCACTTTCGTCTTCTTGATCGTTGTCCCCAACAGTCTCACTTGCCGGTCGAGCACTAGCCGGCCCACCCTCTACCGACGCTTCCCCACCGGGCGTTTCGTCCTTCTCGGGTTCTGGTTCTTCTTCTGGCCCGGCGATCGCTCTCGCTTCCGCCAGCGACCGCCCCTCGCCGCTCTCTGAGCCGTCGTCCTCAGTCGTGGGTTTCTGGGTCGTCCTCGTCCTCCGGCTCCGCCTCGTCAGCTGTGGGCGCCGTCTCGTCGCTTTCTGTCGCCTCGCCGGTTCCCCCGCCATTAGTGGACGTTGCGTACTCGTCGGAGACCTCGCCCGTCTCGTGATCGTACATCAGCAGGTCAGCATTGAGGCCGCGGTCGTCATGGGGGACGATCGCAATTCGGAACGCTTCGGGCTCGGGAACGGCGTCGTAGCCGTAATCGGTGAACATCACTTCCGGAACCAGTGGCTCGTACACCCAGGACCAGTCCTCGGTCAGCTTCGCCTTCGAGCCGTAGGCGCGCTCAATCTCGCCGCCGACCTCGACCGCGTAGCCCTCCCGATCGGCATGGTAGTAGACGATCGCCGGGGCGTCCTCTAGATCTCGCTCCCGGAACTCGTCGGTGTCGTCGAACTCGAGGAACGTCTCGCCACCGCCGCGCTCCCGGCAGACGATTCTTCCGTTCGGGTACTCGACCCACTCGGTCGAGACGTCGCCCTCGACCACGGCGAACTTGTCGGGCTCCCGGTCGAGGCGATCGTGGTTCATCGTCACCCGGTTCCGTGTGTAGAACTTTCGGCGGGCATCATCCGGGGTTCGCGTAGACGTGAACGGCTCCGCGTCGGTGTCGATCCCGAAGATCCCCGCACAGGTCTCGGCTTTCGGCGTCAGCCCTTTGTCGCCGCCGTCCTCGACGACGAACAGGAGTTGCTCGGGGCCGGGGGCTTTCGCGGCGTTCTTGATCGGGCCGCCAGGCTTCGTGATCCCTTTCGACTCCACCTCGATGTAGAACGTGCCCGTCCCCGAGAGTTCGAGAATTTCCTCGTAGTCGTTCTCGAGACGCGACCGGAGCAGCTGCTCGCGTTCGTCCTTGGTGAGGTCGCCGAACCCGTCCGGCGGGTAGACGTCCGGCGGGACCTCCCCAACGGCGTCCGGCAACTCGTCGCCGTCCTGGGTCGGGAGATCCATGTCGTAGCCCAGTCGCGTCCCCCACTCGTAGATACGCCGGAGCATGAAGCGGTGAGCGTCCACGCCACCGGAGCCGCCACTCCCGGTTTGGAGGCCGATCATCTCGGGCCCCTCGGGAGTCACGGAGAGTTCGAGCCCGTCCGACGTCGAGCGCTGTTCGATCGCACCGACCGCCGCGAGGCGTTCGGTCATGTTCGACGCCGGCCGTGGTCCGAGGCCGGTCGCCTCCCGGATCAGGTCGCGGGCCTTCGTCGAGTCGATCGCCGTCACGTCCTCGCCGGCGCGAATGGTCGCGTCGTAGATCGCCTTCACCGCAGTCCGTGCGGTCTCAGTGTCCTCGACGTCCATCGGGTCGTCGGTGTCGGAACTCTCCGTGTTCTCAAGGCCGACCTCCTGGGCGCCGCGTGACTGCCCAGTGTCGGCGAAGAACATCTCGTCCATGATCTCCCGGCCCGACTGGCGCTCCACGCCGTAGTCGTCGATCGACTGCTGGATCAAACCACCTTGTGCCACAGTCGACGTCAGAACCGACGTCACCCCCGTACTCCGTAATCTGATCATCATAGGTCAGGCTTCCCACGAGTACGTCAGCAAATCTCGACTGTCGAATCAAACAGCAGTCGTATCGATCGGTTCTCAGTCATTGGGCCACCCACTCTTTCAGTAGCGAGCGTGTATTTCTACCGGCGAGGATAGCCCATGGACGACCCAGACACACCCGACGATCGGGAGATACCGAGTAGACAGTCTGCTCATTCCGATCACGATGCGCCCAAGGAGACAGAGGATTCACGAGCAGAGCAGTCGATGCTCGAGAAGGAGGCCGCCGCCGATAAGGGGGAAGACGGTGTCGATGAGCGAGACGACCCAGCAGGAACGCATGGTGGGCATGGGGGCAGTGACCACGACGGAGATGGCCATGACGAGCATGGTGGCGGGATGCACGAAGGTCACGAGCAGATGTTCCGTCGTCGGTTTTTCGTTTCGACGCTGCTTTCGATTCCGGTCCTTCTCTACAGCGAGACCCTCCAGGAGTGGCTGGGATTCTCGGTTCCCTTGTTTCCTGGAAGCGAGTGGATCAATCCTGTCTTCGCGATAATCGTCTTCGCCTACGGTGGCGTGCCCTTCCTCCGGATGGCCGCCCCCGAGTTGAAAGATCGCAAGCCAGGGATGATGACGCTCATCTCGATGGCGATCACGGTCGCGTTCGTCTACAGTCTCGCGAGCGTCGTCTTTCCGACGGCTTCGACGTTCTTCTGGGAACTCGTGACGCTGATCGATATCATGTTACTCGGGCACTGGATCGAGATGCGCTCGGTCCGGCGTGCCTCCAGCGCACTCGACGAACTCGCGAAACTCCTTCCAGATACTGCCGAGCGAATCATCGACAATGGGACCATCGAGAAAGTCCCTGTCAGTGAACTCGATGAGGGCGACCTTGTATTGGTGAGGCCGGGAGCGAACGTGCCCGCTGACGGCGTCGTCGAAGAGGGCGACTCCGACGTCAACGAGTCGATGATCACCGGTGAGTCAAAACCCGTCTCGAAGGACCCGGGCGACGAAGTCATCGGCGGGACGATCAATGGCGATGGTAGTCTGCGGGTCCGAATCGATGCGACGGGAGAAGAGACCACGCTCGCTGGCATCATGCGTCTCGTCGAGGAGGCCCAGGAGAGCAAGTCCCAAACCCAACAGCTCGCTGACCGTGCGGCAGGGTGGTTGTTCTACGTCGCTCTCGGGGCCGCGATCGTAACGGGCATCGCGTGGACGCTCGCGGTCTCGTTCAATGCAACCGTCATCGAACGAGTCGTAACCGTTCTCGTGATCGCTTGTCCGCATGCCCTTGGGCTGGCAATCCCGCTGGTGGTTGCGATCAACACGTCGCTGGCCGCCCGAAACGGGATGCTCATCCGTGATCGGATCGCCATGGAGCAGGCCCGTGATCTTGATACAATCGTCTTCGATAAGACGGGAACGCTCACGAAAGGCGAACAGGGCGTCGTCGACGTCGAGACCGTCGACCCCGTAGAGGAGACGGAGGCACTGGCACTCGCCGCAGCCGTCGAGGGTGACTCCGAACATATGATCGCCCAGGCGATTCGTGAGGCTGCCCACGAGCAAGGTGTCACCGTTCCGAGCGCGACCGGGTTCGAGGCGCTGAAGGGTCGTGGCGTGCGGGCGACGGTCGACGGGGAGACGATCCACGTCGGCGGGCCAAACCTCCTCTCACAGCTTGAGACCGATGTCCCATCCGATCTAACCGCCTTCGCGGAGGATGCTGGCGACGATGCACAGACGGTCATCTACCTGCTTCGGGAGGGAACGCCGATCGCCGCGTACGCGCTCGCCGACGTCGTTCGTGACGAGAGTTACCAGGTCGTCAACGCCCTCCACGAGCTCGGGATCGAGGTCGCGATGCTGACGGGCGACAGCGAAGACGTCGCCTACGCGGTCGCTGATGACCTGGGTATCGACACGGTCTTCGCCGAGGTCCTTCCCGAGGACAAGGACACGAAAGTGACCGAACTTCAAGAGCAGGGTCACCTCGTCGCGATGGTCGGTGACGGAGTTAATGACGCACCTGCGTTGACTCGTGCAGACATCGGCATCGCCATCGGCAGCGGGACGGACGTCGCCGTCCAGTCGGCGGACATCATCCTGGTCCAGAACAATCCGCTGGACGTCGTCCGTCTCGTCACACTGAGCAAGGCGAGCTACCGGAAGATGCAAGAAAACCTCGTGTGGGCTGCGGGCTATAACGTGTTCGCACTGCCGCTCGCAGCTGGCGTTCTCGCTCCGATCGGAATTCTGCTCTCACCTGCGGTTGGCGCGCTCTTGATGTCGCTGTCGACGGTAATTGTCGCGATCAACGCCCAGTTCCTCCGTCGGGTTGATCTGGATCTCCCGTCGCTCCCGGGTGTCTCACCAGTGAGTGGATCTCCATCTGCTGATTGACGCACTCCATCGTCTCGAACTGTGTTTTCTCGTTCGATATCTGTTTATTGGGACACGGACTCGGTGGTCTTCGCCCGGTCCACCAGTATGGGCTTTGACCTCTCCATCACGGATTCCAAAGGCAAAACACCGTAAACTGGACAGCTCGTAGTGCGCCCAGTTACGCCATGCCCGAGCTCGATTCCACTGATGCAGTTATCTTAGAGTTGCTGTTAGAAGATGCTCGTCGGTCGTATCGTGAAATTGCAGACGAGGTAGGGCTCTCTCCGCCGACTGTATCGAATCGGGTCGATCGCCTCCGTGACCTCGGCGTGATCTAGCGGTTCTCCGTCGAGGTGGATCGAACGAAATTCACGGGCGAAACCGAGTGTCTCGTCAGGATCGACACCCGACTCGGTCACGCTGACGACGTGTTCGTTCGACTGCAAGATGTCGACGGGATCGAACACGTCTTCTTGACGGCCGACTCGACGGTCCTCGCCAAGGCGGTTCGATCGCCATCCGAAACCCACTCGCTGCTCACCGATGTACTAACCGATGACGAGGTCGAGGAGTATCGTGTCTCGTCAGTACTCGAATCGTTGTGGAATCCCCAGCTCGGAACGGATAATCTCGAGATCGAGTGTGCGATCTGTGGCAAGTCGATTTCGGGCGAGGGAGAGACAGTGGAGGTTGACTCTGAGGAGACGTATCATGTCTGTTGTTCGTCGTGTGCCGAGAAAATCGTTGAGCAGTACGAATCCCTGAAACAGGCAGCCGATGAATAGGAACTCCGGTCTGAATCGGTTCTCCAGCAGCAGTTACAAACCACAAACTGAGCGGCCAGTTATTTTGGATCGTGAAATGTCGAACGCGTAGTTCGATTCAGTGAAGCCGTTCGTCGAGTCCGTCTATCCGCTGGAAGATCGATATTTACCTATCCAAGCCCGTTAACGGAGAGAACAACATCGCTTGTGTGGCTTTGGATCGATAGCCACAACCCAGGAAAGGGAGCCGGTCGTACTACTGGACGCGATGGCTCAGATCAACGACCTACTCGACGATTCGACCCGCGAGTGCATCGACAACTGCCACGAAGCCGTGAAAACGTGCGCTCACTGCGCCGACGAGTGCATCGGCAAGGGCGAGGAGATGGAAGAGTGCCTTCGGCTCTGTCGCGACGTAGTCACTGTCGCCTCGACGTGCGCGCAGCTCTGTGCGTCGGGTTCGCAGTTCAACAGCGACATCGCTGAGACCTGCGCCGACGTCTGTGAGGCCTGCGCCGACGAGTGTGAAGGGCACGATCACGACCACTGCCAGGCCTGTGTCGAGCCGCTCCGCCAATGTGCGGAGTCCTGCCGCTCGATGGCCTGAATCTGCTGTCGACGATAGCCGTCCTGATCACTCCCATTTCCTCCGTCGGTCTTAGTGAGCCTGATACTCTTGGAGTACGCACTATTTCGAACTATGTGTCCGCTGATTAGAAAGAGTCTCCGGGCCGGCAGTTAGGAGTCTTCCAATCGGTGTTTTCGCTCCTCAAATTCTTCGTCGGAGAGGTCGCCACGAGCATAGGCCGCTCTCAGTTCCTCGAGGGCGGGATCTCGCTGTCGGCTTCCGGACCCGCGAACCGCGTTGAAGAGGAGGTATCCGATGCCGAGAATCACCAGCAACGGGAGGATCGACATCAGGAGCCACATCCACGTAGCCCTGGTACCATCCCACATCCCGCCAGTATACATATGGCCGCCCCAGGCCCCCATGAAAGGCAGTGCGAGCGCCATCATGAGTACTGGCAGCAGGAGAATCGCTGCGATGACGATCAAGAGCGTCCGAATGAGCGAATCGTCAGTTGCCATACCTCGGAATTCGGGACCCAGAATATAGAAGAACAGGGTGAACAGGCCGGTTCACTGCCGCGAAATTGTGTTGGAAAATGACCCGTTCGGCTCTCACTGTCTCGATTTATCGCGCTCCAAGATGATGCTGCAAAGTCACCAGTAGACTCAAGATGGCAGCTGCATCATTTCGAAAACAAGGTTTCAGTATGGAAATTCCTGACGAGTTGTTCTGTCTGTTCAGTGCCGAGGTCGAGGCCAATGGCGACTCGTATCGAATCGAGATTCCTACCCGAGAGGTCACGGACGGTGATCTCCGCCCAGGAGAGGTCTATCGCGTCGCATTGCTTGCATCTGACTCTACCTCACCGTTAGAGGAGTCGTCGAAAGAGAATCCAGAACGGCGTGACCAGGGGCCCCCGATTGCAGAGGGGGATCGTCGGACCGTCGATATCAAAGATATTGGAAAGCAAGGAGACGGCATTGCCCGTGTTGAGCGTGGCTACGTGATTATCGTGCCTGAGACCGAGATCGGCGATCGGGTGACGATCGAGATCAAGAACGTCCAGGAGACGCTCGCCTTTGGAGAGGTCATCGAACACGTTGAGCCCACACACCACGAGTGAGGGAGGGGTTGTTTTGGTATCGTGGCTACTCAGAGAACATCTTTGGGACTCGAGACCGTTAGTTGAGCAATCCAAGATCGTCTAATCGTGCGTGAATCGTAGTAATGGCGTCCTCGGCATCAGTTGGTTTGCTCCCACCGGTGATGACGAGCTTTCCACTTCCGAACAGCAAGACGACCACATCCAGTTCGTCGGAGCGATAGACGAGTCCGGGGAACTGTTCGGGTTCGTACTCGACGGCCTCCAGTCCGAGACCGATCGCGATTGCGTTGAGGTTAAGAGACGTGCCTAGATCACCGCTCGTCACGATGTTCTGGACCGTGACGTCCGGCTCCTCTGGGACATCGAGACCCAATCGACGAAGTTTCTCGAACGTCAGCCCGACTGCTGTCATTAAATCGTCGACTGACGAAGCCCCGGTACAGACGATCTTCCCTGAGCGGAAGATCAGCGAGGCGGCTTTCGGATCCGTCGTTCGCGTGATGACTCCCGGGAACTGATCTGGCTCGAATGAGGCGCCGTCGAGATCGTCCGCAAGCGACTCGAGATCGAGTTCCTGGCCAATGCTCGTCGACCCGACGACGTTCTCCGCCGAAAGTGTTTGTAGAAGGTCTCCCATCCCTTTCGTTACGACTCTCAACTCGCGATATATAATGCTGCTGTTGCTAGTGACCTGTGAACCGTAACAGAGCTGGGCGGGTACAACATAGGTTCGATGTCCTGTCGGTCCCGAGCGGATGGTCTCTGCAGTTCGTACGCCAGAGATGGACTCGCCACGTGTGAAGATCTATCTCTCGGGTAGAAAGTTGAAAAGAGATTCGCCCATAGAGCCGAATAGGGACTCGCTGACAAGCTTTCAACGCGACCTGTTGTACATCGTCACAGGAGCGGACCATCCGTCTGGGCAAAACGTCTCGGACGAACTCGAGGGTTTACTACGGAGCAGAGATCAACTACGGTCGGCTGTATCCGAATCTCGATGAGCTCGTTGAAGGCGGGTTCGTCGAGAAAGGGGCGCTTGACCAGCGGACGAACTACTACGAAATCACTGACGCCGGTCTCGAAGCGATTCAGAGACGCCGCGAGTGGGAAGACCAGTACGTCGACCTCTACCTCCCGAGATGACGTGAGCGAGGAAGAGATCCGACGGTCGATCGTCTAAGACACTGTCTAGGAGTTACGAGAGCCGCGTTCAAGCCGCATTGGGGCAGTCCGCTTCCGAGCACCTCACTCGCCCCCATCAGGCGAAACGGAAATTTATCCCGATTGACCAGAAACCCATCCGGTGAGAGAATGTCCGATAACGACACTGTGGTATTCGAATCGCCGGAAACGGTGACTGTCGAGCAACGCGACATCCCGACGCCGAACCCAGATGAAGTGCTTGTCGAGAGCCGACGAACGCTCGTCAGTACGGGAACCGAACTCACGATCCTCTCAGGGGACTTTCCCGAGGGCTCCAGATGGGACCACTACGAGTACCCGTTCGTGCCCGGCTACAACAACGTCGGTGTCGTCGTCGAGACCGGTGACGACGTCGTGGATATCGAGATAGGCCAGCGGGTCGCGACGCTCGGCTCGCACGCCCAGTACGTCACAGCATCAGCAGAGGGATGCCGACCGATTCCGGACGATGTCTCCGACGACGCGGTGGTCTTTTTCACGATCGCCGAGATCGTGATGAACGGCGTCCGTCGTGGCGAGGTTACCTGGGGTGAGTCGGCGGTGGTCTTTGGCCTCGGACTGCTGGGCCAACTGGCGGTTCGGGTGTGTGAGCTGGCGGGTGCGCAACCGGTCGTCGGGGTCGAACCGAGCGTCCCGCGGCTCGACCGGTTGCCCGATGCACCGGCCGTTGCAGCGGTCGATCCGACGGCGGAGGCGGCCGAGGACGCGGTCGCCCGCCTGACGGCTGATCGAATGGCTGACGTCGCCTTCGAGGTGACGGGGAATCCGGCTGTGATCCCTGGCGAGTTCGATGTACTTCGAGAGCAGGGCCGCCTGGTGGTGCTTTCGAGCCCTCGTGGGACGACCGAGTTCAACTTCCACGACGACTGCAACGCGCCGAGTCACACTATTATCGGCGCCCACAACAGCTCCCACCCCTCGGTCGCGACGCCAGCGAACCCATGGACGAACCACCGTCACTGTGAATTGTTCTTCTCCGCGCTCGCCGATGGGTCCATCTCGGTTACTGAACTCGTGAGCCACCGTATTGACGTGGCTGACGTGCCGGCCATGTACGACGACCTGCTGGCCGACCGGAGTGAAGCGATGGGTGTCGTCATCACGTGGTGATGACCACGCCAACGGTTCGAACGAGGCTCGACACCATCCCGGACCAAAACACCTTGTTCGTGACTTCCATGCATCCCCTCCATTCGATCGAGTCCCTACAGAGAGTATCTACTACAGAATTTTTACTCGTTCTCAAGGGCGTCGAGGATGCACGCAGAGGCGATCACCGCCTCTTTCGGAACGTCGCTTGCATCGTCAATGCTGACCGTGTAGGCGTCCCGCAGCGAGAACTTCCCCTCGATGTCGCCAACATGGTCGCCATCAGCATCGAATATCTCATACTTATTGGGAATGAGATTCGCACCGGAGACGAGGTGTCGAAGTGCCGAAAGAAGCTTGCTCTTCGAGCGAATGGTCGCCAGTGTCTCCCCAGTATTGGGATCTCGAATTGTCCAGTTCTCTACGAACAGCGAAAGATCCTCATCGAGGACAACGACCTCTTGGTTGGTGCCCGCGTCCGTGATGGTGTAGTTTCCCGCGACGTCCATGATGCCGCCCGCCTTGACGGTGAATGCGTCCTCGTCGTCACCGGTTACGAACGGAAACTCCTCTTTCATTTTGAACATTTTTTGCTTCCCTCGAAGGACGACATTGCCGGCGCTGTCACGGACGGCGTACTTGTTCCTAATTGCGGACTGCTTGACCTCGTAACGGTCATCGGTGAGATCAACCGTGGAGATGTCGTAGGAGTTCGTCCCTGAGTCAAATGGGGGGTGCTCGGTCATAGGTGATAGATGAATCATGTCTATTGTAAAAACCTTCTGCAGATCCTGATACCCGTTCATAGGATCGGAGGAAACGATGTACCGATCGATCAAATCACGTACTACGATCGACAGTGCCATGGCTTTCTTCGGTCTCCCATCCCTTTTGATAGGGCTGCCTGGCACCGATATATAATGGTGCTGTTGTACGGTAATGGCGTGCCCGCTCGGTCCGCAAGATGTGGCTTGGTGATACACTCCGTTGTGGGAGATAGTCAGTTGAATTCAGCCGAATTTACCTAATCTGACGGTCAAAATCGAGTGTATTTATTGGCAGGAGAACTGAGGCACAGGTATGCTAGCTGACCTGACCGGGTTTCAGCGTGATCTATTGTTCGTCCTCAGCGGGATGGAAACGCCGAGTGGAAGCGAACTCATGAGCGAAGTCGAACGATCGCAGGACCGACCGGTCCTCCATGGGCGCCTCTACACGAACCTAGACGAACTCGTTGAGGCAGGATACATCGAGAAGGGGGAGCTCGACGGGCGAACGAACTACTATGCACTCACCGACGACGGCTACGAGAAGCTCCGGGCTCGCCACGAGTGGGAACAGGAGCATCTTGAGGCACGGCCAGCTGCTGGCGCTGACTAACGAACACAGCCCTGTTACCACCTGTTGAACGGCATCAAAACAGCAGGGGACACCAAATAGAAGAGCTCGAGTGGTGTCACTGACGCTTCGAACTCCTCGGTACTATCCGATTGGGTCGGTACAGGGTACGTATTCCAGCAACAGTTAATTCGTGGTTCTGCACGAATTTGTGAAATAACTGACTGAGAGACAACTCAATATTGACACTCCTGAATTCATCAGGTCAATTTGTGGGGTGTGCTACGAAATCACTAAGCTCCTCTCGCCCATACTATAGTGTATGACGCTTGATGTCGACATTCCTGAGCCACCAGCACTCGATGGCCCTCAGAATCCCGATGATTACGATGCTGTCGTCGAATCCGACGAGCGGGTGGGCGATAATATTCCCCGTGAAGCATTGGCCCTGTTCCTCCAGGAGGGCGCCTGGGATGCCGGATTTGACGAATGGAGAGATCATACGTACATGACCGAAGACGAGTTCCGACTTGTGCATGAGCATGGGCTAATCGACGAGTTCGATTTTTATTGGAACCCGGCCGCAGAGGATGTCGGTTATCGCGCACCGTCCTTTTCTGATGGTGTTTCAACACTGGATGGTGAACCGCTTGGAAAGGGTGAACGACAGGGTATTGAAGAAGAGCTAGACGAACTTGGGCGAATCGTCAGTGAGGTACTCGAGACCGATTACATTCATCGGGGCGGAGAGGAGTTCGGGTTTTTTAGTGATGACGAAGATTGAAACGTATCGTCGACGATATCGATTTCCTCGAGTTATTCTTCGGGGATAGATTCGAAGAAATCGTCGAAGAAGATTTCTCGAATGGCATTTGCGGACAGAAATCGTGCGGAATCGCGTTTACTGCAAATGCTGTTCCAGTGGTAACCCGCTAATTTCCTTTCAATATATACTTGATGAACTATAGTAGATGATGACTGAAAGACTTAGCCTGCTCGTGGCAACCTTGAGAACCACGCAGAAAGGACACGACCTACTATGCTAGTCACGGTGCTTTGATGTATCCATACCCTTCGTCCTGTAACCGGGCCAGTGCACCAGCCCCGGTTGGTACTCCCTCGACACCGGGAAGCAAGTCGTCATCGGTGGCACCCATCCCGCGAAGTGCAGCGCGGCAAGCCAGTAATTCGACGCCTTGTTCGCGAAGATTCTCGATGATATCCGAGTTCGAAGTGGTTTCTTCGACGAACATCCGGACACCCGAGCCGTTCGCCACTATTGCGACATCGTCAGTAGACGACGAGACGCTTTCGTCGGCGAGTAAATTCATCGTGTTCACTGCGGCATGGTGCTGGTCGCCTGTGTCCGGGCTAGACACATGAATAACGGTTTGCACGGGGGAGGAACACTGGCTACGACTAAAGCCCTAGTTCGTGAGAGGGAGGACTTTCACTTTTCGAGAGTACTCGGTGTCGGGAAATAAGTGATGACTGTGGGTCGCGACGAGTGCAAGCAGTAGTCCTTCGAACGCGCCAATCTAACTCGTAAAGAGCATGAGGACCGTGATTCACCTGTTGTCGAGGGATGAGACGGAACAACAGACCGCACTCGCTATCTCCAGAAACCTCCTGAACGACGAAACGGACAGCATTGATGACGTCGCTGTGGTCGTTCAAGCGGGAGGGATAGACGCGGTCGTGACGGGAGCGGACACCGAGGATCGCGTACGATCGCTCCTGAACGACGGCGTCCCCTTCAAGGCGTGCAGTAACACGCTCGAATCGAACGATCTCGACGAATCGGACCTCGTCGACGGGGTCGAAACCGTTCCGGAAGGCGCAGTTGAGGTGACGAGATTACAAACAGAAGGATATGCGTATATTCGTCCGTAACATCCTCCTATCTACACTACACGGCTTCTCGTCCGGCTTCGTTCAAGAGCGATTCCTGAGAACACCTTTCGATGGAAGCGGTTACAGAACGCGGTGGCGTTCGGTTACCTACACGAGAGACTACCACCGAAAATGCTGATTCCCCACTTCAGTCGACGAAAATCGGCGTTTGATACTATCTGCTGAACATAGCCGCCTCCTTCTCTAATGGGAGGTTCGATTGACATGCCAGCAGTGAGCCAGTCAAGGGCATAGATCGATAGGGACGGATGTGCGAATCCTTGATGAGGACCGCGTGTCTCCAAGATCGTGGCATCTCGGCCGTCCAGTAGTCAATGCGTTTGCGGTCTTGACGCCTCACTCGACTCTGCCTTGAGCAAGTGCCGTTCGAAGAACGTACTTTCCCGCTCGACAACCTCCTCGAACAGTTCACCGAAGAACGCCCCGAAGTGGTCGGTATCGTAGGCGATCCATGTTACGTCGTTGAGTCGGGAGGCCGTTTTCTCGATCGCGCTCCCGGGAGCGATCTGGTCATTAGCCCCTTCCACGATCATAGTCGGACACTCTACGTCGTTGGCTTTCTTAATCGGGCGATACAAGCCGAATGTGAGGAACGCGCGAGCGGCACATCGGTTTACATCTTCGTCGTGTGCGTCCTCGCCAGCGACGGCTTCATGACCTTCTTCGGAGCCTGGAGTAGGTAGTGCCGGTAGTTCGTCTGGGTAGTCACCCCAGATGGGAATGTAGTAGGGGGCTCGTCTCGTGTATTTATGTGCGAGGTCCCGTAGACCTGCCATGGTTGTGCGCAGTCCATACACCGGCCCCATTTGACGGACGATATAGAACAGGGTACGACCTCCATCGAAGATCGGCGTCTGGCCGACGTAGGCGTCGACATTTTCGTTAGCAGCAGCGAACAAAGCGCCACCGGCACCCAACGAGAAACCCCAGACACCGAGGCGCTCTCCATCCACATCGTCGATAGTGCGGGCGAATCTGACGGCTGCTTGCCAGTCACTGATCTGGCCAAACGGGAGTACCACATTCCGGGGCTCGCCGTCGCTATCACCAAGTGAACGGTAGTCAAACACGAGTACCGCCAGCCCGCGTTCGGCAAACCGTTCGGCGATGGCCGGGAGACCGGCCCGGCGCGGTAACCCAAACCCGTTTGCCATCACAACGATCGGCGGATGTTCTGTCTGAGTTACAGTGGAGTCGTCGGGTCGGTAGAGCCACGCTGCACATCGTGTTCCCTCGCTCTCGAAACTGACACCCTCTCTGTGAACCGCTTTGGATTGAGTCATCGGATATCTCTACTCGAATGCCTTCTGAAGGGCCTCTCCAGCGCGCTTTCGAACGTCGTCAGCCGCCTCGATAGCCGGGAACGGGTCTGCAAGCCGACGCATATTGGCGAAGTCATGAATCATGTCGTCGTAGTGGGTGTGCTCGACGGAGACCTCTGCGGCCTCGAGTGCCTCAGCGTACGCGAACTGTTCGTCGCGAAGGGGATCGTACCCGCCGGTGAATAACGTCGTTGTTGGAAGTTCGGTGAGGATTCGCTCGGGTGCACGAAGCGGCGACGCACGGAGGTTCGCTCCATCAATGTCGTCTCCGAGGTAGTGGTTCCAGAACCACACCATTCCCCGTGTCGTCAAGAAGTAGCCATCCGCGTTCTCCTCATAGGAGCGGGTGTCGAAGGAGTAGTCAGTAACCGGATAGAATAACAATTGATGGTTGATCTCGGGAGCGTCGACGCCCTTTTCGACGGCCATCTGGGCGACGACCGTTGCGAGGTTGCCACCCGCACTCTCACCAGCGACGGCTAGCCCGTTACCTGCCCCGATTTTGTCAGCATTATCGGCCACCCACTTCGTGGCAGCATATGCGTCCTCAACGGCCGCGGGGAAGGGGTGTTCCGGTCCCTTTCGATAATCGACGGAAACGACGACACAGTCGCCTTCGTTCGCGAGCGATCGCGCGACGCCATCGTGGGTGTCCAGTCCGCCAACGACCCAGCCGCCACCGTGGAAGTAGACTACGGCGGGGAGGTTCCGTCCCGGATTCGGATCGTACGTTCGCACGCGAATGTCCCGTGCGTACGCCCGGATCTTGCGTTCGTCCACCGTGGCGACTGGTTCGGGCTCGACATCGGGTGTGAATAGGCTACCGAGGAGTGCTCGAGCCTGTTCCGGAGAGAGGTGGCTAAGATCGGGTGCATCGACGTCGACGAGCTTGTCCAGCAATGCTTGGGCGTCTGGATCGAGTTCTGTCGCGCGCCGCTCGTCGATAGGTGGGGTAGACATTTCACGACTTCCACATCACGGAATACCATAAAAGAGCTACATTAACCAGGAAGACTGTGCGTATATGCCTGAGTTTATCCAGATACGGCATGCCTGTGTTACGTCTGTGCCTACCAAGTTGAGTACGAAAATACGGACGACACATCTTTCAAACGGTCGGTTACGAGTCAGTGCACCGTCGATCGCATACAGCACTGGGACCGAACGGTAAATCGCTGTAACCGGCCGTATTAGTCCATCTGTTCGATCGTGGCGAGAGCTGTTTCACCTTGCGAGAGGGGTCGTGGACTGTAGACCGTAGTATCCCAATGGGGGTCCGGGTTCCCACGACTATAGGCGCGGGGGAATGTCAATTGCTGAACTCTGTCAGTTCCTGATTGAGTTTCTCCTTTTCCTCGTAGAAGAGTGCATGACTACTCTCCTCAAAACGAACGAGTTCCGTGTTTTCGATCCCGTCGTGGAGCTTCTCTGCCGTCAGCTCGAATGGACAGGCTTGATCGTGGACACCATGACAGATGAGCGTCGGGACGGAAATGTCCGCGAGGTCGGCACGAAGATCCATTTCGCCGACCGCTTCGATCGAATCGGCCATGGCCTGTGGGGACGATTCCATACTCATGTTCTGGAGCCACTCTTTCAGCTCGGGACTCGGTGCGGAGTGAAACATCGAATCTGCGAACTCACTGCTTACCTTCGCCCGGTCCTCATAGCACCCTTCGGCAAGGTCCATGAAAGCAGCTTTATCGACGCCTTCCGGAAAGTCGGATTGTTCGGCCAGAACGGGACTTGCCGCACCAAGTAGCGCCAATTTTGACACGTGCTCTTCATTATGACGACTCATATATCGGGTGATGACTCCCCCTCCCATCGAAAAGCCCGCAAGTGTGACATCCTCGACATCGAGTTCGTCGAGAACCATCTTGAGGTCGTCAGCAAACACGTCGAAGTCGTAATCGCTCCACGTTTTACTCGACTGTCCGTAGCCACGGAGATCAATACCGATACACCGAGCACCGTCCCTCGGGAGTTGGATGTACTGATATTCAAACATTCGATGGCTTAGTGGCCACCCGTGGACGAATACGAGCGGAGTACCCGATCCCCAATCCTGAACGAATAGTTCCACGTCTTCTTCAACTGCTATTCGAGTCATAGTGACCAAGGTTAGGGCCTACAAACGAACATAAAAACCCCCAGTGACACTTAATGGAATTATATCATTCGAACATATATCTCGTGAAACCACTGCTCAGTTTACTTGAACAACCCATTGCCGATTCAACTAGAACCTCTTCTACTCTTACTGCGACGCCGAGCACGTCAAAAAACACCCGACTGGGGTGTCGTGGAGAACCCGGTTTACTACCCACCAACGCTCTTCCGTAGGGGATTGTTGAGACAGTTCGATTCGTCACTGGCTGCGTCGAGATCGAGGTGTAGAGCAGTTCATAATCCATAGCTCAACTCTTAACCTCAACACGCGGCTGCCAGTACTCGAGGACTACGGCCTCGTGCGGAAGATCGGGCCAGCAGAACGCTCGGGACTGTACGAAATCACGTCGGACGGGAAAGCTGCCCTGATCTATCAAGATCAGTACGGCGAGGTTGACGATTTCGATGCACTGCTTGATGGCCCGACCCCAGAGCGGGATCAGCCCGGTGCGTCGGCCGAGACCGCGTTCGTTCGAGGAGACGGTGACGACTCTGAACTCGACGACGGGTAGCTCCGTTTACAGCGTTGGCCCCAGTGGAGTCCGCTATTCCTTCGGTATCGGGACGTGAGGTGCCTACAATGGGCGAGGGTTACGAGCGTGTGCCGACCTCCGTTTCCGGACTGAACTCGGTGAGCTCCTCGATCCGATCCTCGAGTTCGTCGACTTCTTCACGAAGGTCTTCGGCTTCGGGTTCGTCGCTCAATGCGAGCTGGTCTTTGAGTCCTTGGAGTCGGCTTTGTTTGGTTTCCTCGTCGACGTCGGCTTTGCGGACGTACTCTCGCTCGTTGATTTCGTAGACGGCCGAATCGGACAGTTCAGTCACGTCGAGTACTTCGTCTATTTTCTCGCGATCGACGGCCATGACACGCTCACGCGGGATGTCTTCGTCTTCGAGCACGCGGAGGACCTCGTCGTCGTCTTTCAGTGAGCGATTTCGGCGGGTCGTCCGCTGGACCGAGCCGTACTGGCCGTGGATTGGTTGATCGTGATGGAGTCGGTCCAAGAGGATCTCGCGAACTTCGGTCCGGAGATCGCCTGCGTTGCGTTGGACGTCCGAGAGCAGCGTATAGAGGTTGATGAGTACGGGTGTCTCCCACTTGTCGAACGTAGTAGGATCGTGGCGCTCAAGCGCATCGATCAGCAACAACATGTCGGCGTAGACGTCGAGATCCGGTTCGCTTCGATCCCGGTCGTCAACACTTGATTGGGTGGCTCCGGTGATGAGCCGGGAAGTGGTCGGCTCGTCGGTTTCCGTGAGCGTGCCGGCTCGTGTGTCGCACTCGTAGCGGGGATGGAGGCTCAACACGGCTGCGTAGGGCTCAGCATCGGGTGGGAGGCGCTGGAGTTGGAACGTGCCGCCGGCGTCTGAGATCCGGTCAGCGAGGGTGGCGAACTGGTCGCGTTGGAGGGGCTCTGTGTCGCCCGTTGTGGTTTCCGTGATCACGATGCGGTGCTCCTGGACGTCGGTGATCCTGAACTCGGTCTCCGTGAGTGGGGTGACGAGCGTTGCATCGTCGTCGAGAGCGTCACACTCGTCGAGGAGCGTATGCCAGCTCGTTCCAAACGGCATAACAGGATGTCGGTTCCGGAGACCAAAACGTCTTACTCGTGATAGAGGGGTGGCCGATCTGTCCACTCGATTTCGTCGGGAAATGTCTCGCCCTCTTAGAGTTGGCCTCGTGTTACATCCGAGTGCAAATCGATCAGTCGGAGGTTTTCACCATCTGAAGGCACTTGGCTTCAAAGCCAAGGCACTCATAGAGGGCTTTCGCGGCGTGGTTGTCCGCGTTAACTGAAAGAGACGCTGTTTCATACCCTCGTTCGTCCGCCCACATTTCGAGCGCCTCCAAGAGAGAAGATGCGATGCCTTGCTGACGCCACTCTGGCCGAACATATGCCTCACTGATGGCGAGGGTCGCCCCACGTTCGAATACCGGTGCCGAGGGTTGCACTTCTCCCGTTGTGAACCCGACAAACGCATCGTCTTCGATGGCGAGTTGGGCACAGTAGTTCGCTTGGGAGAGCTTCTCCTCTCGGTGTTTGATAGCGTCGGCTCTGATGTCAGACGCCAGTACGTTGTATTCATCCAGTTTAGCCATCTCTTTGGCAAACGGCATCCAGAGCTCATCGACGATGGCTACGGCGTCGTCGCTGCTGGCTTGACGGATTTCCATACTGTCATTGAACCGTCGTACCGATTAACTCTTCTTCTCCATCAACCGATTCGTTCACCCCCTGTATGTAACGATCGGAGATCCGATAGATATAATCCAGCCGACACGTTGCATCGAGGTGCTTACCTCACACGGACGAAGAGTGGCTCGAAGTCGTCAGGTCAGTCAGCATACTCCTTTCGTGCAGGCCGACTCAAAAGGAACATTTTAACGAATCTGCACTCTACTCGTACGGATGAGAGGCATTGAAGAAGATGAAGAAATCGAACGAGCGATTCAGTATTTAGTCAATTCGTTCGAAACGTCGGGGGATAATCCGAAACCGGTGATACTCCATAGTACACGTGTCGGGATGAATCTTTATCACAGAGGATACAAGAAGCCCATCGTCATCTCCGGCTTCCTCCACGATCTAATTGAGGATACGGATGTGACTGCTGCTGAGATTCGCTCAAAGTTTGGAGACGACGTTGGAAATATTGTGGCAGCCACTAGTTTCGACGAGAGTATCGACGACTATCTCGAACAACATTACGATATCTATGACAGATGCTTCGAACTAGGACGACCGGCAGTCGTCGTGAAAGCTGTGGATATCCTCGATAACAGTGATTACTACGATTTGGGAGGGTCGGAACAACTACGAAAGAACCTGATCGAGAAGATGGACTACTTTATTGAACACTCTGAACCGTATATTGGAGACGAGGACGTCTATCGGGAACTCAAGGACCAGTTCCCCATCGTGAAGGAACGATTGGGAATAAATCCTGAGAGTTGATTTGTGACTTATAGCACCGTGTTCCGGCTGGTCGTCGAGTCAGAAGTGGGACGTTGCTATTCTGGATGTAACACCCGTTTCAGTCACACATCCAGCTAAAAGAAGTCAGTTCGATGACTCCGGTCGACCGGCCTACAGGTCGCGGGCCTGGACCGTTTTCCGGTCGTTGTCTTCGGCACGCTGGGCGGCATCCTCGAGTAACTCTGCAACCTCCTCGTCGAGGGCATCGTAGAAGTCCGATGCAACGTTGTGGTTGTCGAGGTGGTCCTTCACTGCCGATTGGACGATGAGATCTGCCATACGACACTCACCAGTACCATACCCCTTCGAGAAGTAGTCTTTGGCTTGCAAGCGTCCAAACCGGCGTCCATATGGCCTTGACACGGCGATCATACCTCGCCTTGTGCAACACGCTTATGCAGGATGCCACCAATTGTTGCACAAGGCTATGGCCTCACCTACCCCACCGACGTCACTCCCGGATTATCTCGCCGACGGCTCCCAAAGCAAGACGACGAAACGCTTCGCGACACACAGGAGTACATCGACCAACTCATAGCCGATCGCGAACGGCGTCGAGAGGAACCGGTTACTGAAGACGAACTCCCCGATGACGCCGACGTCGTCGAGGAAGGTTCGGACGGCACGGTCTATCACGAGTATCGAACCTGTGGCGATGAGACGTGTCAGTGTATGAGCGGTGGTGCCAAACACGGTCCGTACGCGTATCGGGCGTATCGCGACGGTGATACCGTTCGCCGCGAGTATCTCGGCAAAGCCGAATCAGAGTGAGGAGTCGGTTTACTCGGCACACGGGGTGTCCCGTGGTCGCCAGTCGAAGGAGTTCGTCGTCGATACAGCGGAAACGCGGTGTCTACTGATCATACCACGTTTGTAGGAGCAACGGGTCTCATACCCGTGTTCTCAGCTTCCTCTATTTGCTAAGTATGGATGCGTATCTTACAAATGACTTTGTGCAGAGATGACCTAGCTATTCCTATACAATGACCAGCCTGTACCAGCGTCTCGATACGCGGGTAAGAAACCTATCTCGAGTGAAATACGCCCTTATTGCGGGTATTATTGCGTTTGTGACTTCCCTCGGGATGTGAATTGTTTTAAATGAATCTGTCTTCATTCAGGCGGTTGCTATGGGTTTTACACTCGGAGGAGTATACTATTTGATCGACCCACGCTGAAGGGTATGTTCTCTGTACCGAGCACGAGATCCAGTCCTATCGACAATGAAACCAAGATCTGTTTGAACTATTCTATGACACGTCTTATAGATCAGATGATTCTTCGAGTCACGAACAAGAGAATTCCTACTATGAGAAATACGATACCCCAATAGAAAGAGGGATACGGTGCATATACGAGGGCAAGTGTAAGGACTCCGGAGGTAATCAGTGACCAACCAGCGGTAGTGCGATAGGACACATCAACACTTCCTACGCTGCGCATTAGACTATTGGCCTTGCACAAGTGTCTGCCGAGGGCACCCGGTAGATTTCCCGTTGGTGCCACAAAATCTCCTGTACCGAGCACGAGATTCACAAAATAACTCGTTATGAACTATGACACGCGATTGTAAGGCAGAGTCCGATCACCGGTCACACTATCTCGAGGATCGCTTCGCTCGGCGTGAGCCCGTGACGCTCGCAGACCACGCGGCAAAGGAACCATGCTCGTTCGGCGTTCGTGGGTTCGGCGGTTGCCCACTCGCGGGAGTGCTCGAAGAGTGGGATGGCGATCAACAGTTCGTCATGCCGGTCGAGAGTGTAGTCGGAAGCCATCGCTGGGCCTGGCCCCATCTTCGCATAAAAACCTCAGCACGTGTCGCTCTCGTCCGTCTCGTCATCCTCGTCGTCACTCATTGTCGACTCCTTTCTGATCTCCGATTTGAACTGCGTCGACTCCAGGTTCGAGAAGGTGAGCCAGTCGTCGCGCTAGAACTCGCCGCCGTAGTTCTCATTGATGGGAGCGGTGAACTCCGGGCGATCACAGGTCGCCCACGTGCAGTCCGCCGAGGAACACTCGAGGAGTGTATCGGGCATCGGATATTCGTTCTCCAGGGAAGGGGCTAACACGGCTGTGGGTCAGGCGACTCCCGTACGTCCGCACTGAGATACTGGATCTCCCACTCGCGACGTTCGCGAATCGCCGTGTCCCCAGCATCAGTCAGTATGTAGGAGTTCGTCCGCCGGTCGATCTCTCCTTTCTCGACGAGCCCGTCAGCGACGAGGGTATCGAGGTTCGGATAGAGCCGGCCATGATTGATTTCCGATTGGTAGTATTTCCCGATCTCGGATCGAATCGACGCCCCGGATGGCCGATCAAATCCGGCGATAACGTATAGCAGATCCCGTTGGAACCCAGTTAAGTTGTCCATGCATGTATGTACGCGCTCTGTGAATATCAACAAGATGCCTACTTAGAGAACTCCAGTTCGACCCGCTTAGAGAGAATGGTGACGAAAGAATTTGTGGCCGAGATGTATAGAGAGTATCCTAACTCGGTGTCGGTTAGGAGTTGATCATATTTTCGAGTTCCGCCTCGGTCAATTCACCTTCAACGTAGGCCTCACGTGCTGCTCCCCTGGGTCTGTTTGGACTTCAGTCTAAAAACGCTTGCACAGCGGAGTATAGGTGCAGTCAGTTGCGGTCTTCGAGTCTGATCTCGTCGTCAGTAACAGTCTCAACTGTGTCGTTGTCCAGCTTGTAGGTTTCGTCGTCGGCGTCGCCCCATCCGAGTTCCGCAGCTATCTCGTCCGTGAGGTCAGGATCTGGTTCGACGTAGGCGGTCACGTTGTCAGCGTCCACGACAGTGCCTACTTCGGATCCATCAGCAGCGACGACCGTTTTGCCCTCGGCGCTCTCATCAATGGTTGCCATACAGGTTCCACCTACGACCGGTGCTCACCAGTACGTGCTGCATGCATCTGCCACATGACAAGAGACGATATCCTTCGGAGAGCATCGTTCTGGAGTTCCATCTCTGGTTCCCTCTTGAGTAGGGATCGACAGTAGCAGCCCCTCCACGAGCCGATCGACGGCAGTTGCATCGCTACTCCGCCTCGCCGATCGTGAACACGGTACTGGGGCAGAGCGGACCGTCCCTTCGGCGACGCTTCCGAGGAGGATACCATCCGTGCCGTATCTTCCCATTGTTCCCATCACGACGGCGTAGACGTCATTGGCTTCGATACAATCGAGGATTACATCCGCCGGATCTCCGTGTTCGATATGTTGGACCGTGTCAGTAACACCGCAGACCTCCGCTTCAGTGATGATTTCCTCGACGGCGTCCGTTGCTGCCTGTTCGCGCTCCTGGTCGGAGAGAGTCGACCGGATATCGAGGCCTAGCGACGCATTGTTAACGACGGACAGAACGTGAAGGGGTGCCTTAAGTGACTCCGCGAGGGCCAATCCATGTTGTGCTGCCCGAGTTGTGCCAGCACTGCCATCAGTCGGGATGAAAATATTCTCGTAGGGGAATCTCAGATGCTCGTCGGGCTGCATTCTCGCAGTGAGGGCAGGAATCGAAGAGAGATGGACGACTTTCTATCCGTGTCGTCATTCTTGAGACGATCGATGGAGGTCACTCTGACTCGATCTTCTCGACGATTTCCTTTGCTTGATCTTCGGCCTTGTCTTCGCCGACGTTCTTCTGGATAAGGACTGATTCGACCTTCCAGTCGTCGCTTCCTTCCGCCTGTCCCATTCGCACTTCGCTCCCCTCCGAAACGGAGTGAGCTGGGTTCTCGGCCCAGTCGGGTGTCCGAATCTCGTCGAATTCGTCGGGATCCCGGAAACGAACATGGATGTACTCGTCTTCGGTCTCAACGGTGTTCACACCGACCATATTGCCACTGACTGTCCCGGAGCCGATAAGGAAGACGGCAGGATGTGCAAGGCCATCTACGAGGGCGAGTGCGACGCTACTACCGGCGCTAAACACATTCAACACCAGAACGATTCGTTGGAGCGAGATGCCCAGTATTACGCTGATCGCGGTTAGATTACTGGATGGAGACGGTCACTATCGATGACTAGAGCTGATGTTTCCCAGGAGGGTGTCATAGAAGAGTTCTCACACCGTAATGATCGTGCTCCCCGGATTGTCTCCGCGTTCCTCGTTGGTGATTGCGACGACGAGGCGAAGGCAGAGCGCAAGAAACACCTGTACTCGTGCGTGG